>JAKAAU010000146.1 GCA_021802165.1 Thermoplasmata archaeon | reverse complement strand
TCAGCAACTGAAGAAGTGTAATTTTTTTTATCCACCTGATCCGGCAAGCTCCAGGGCATCAACAATAGGCGGGTCTTTATCCACAAACGCAGGGGGATTAAGAGCGGTTAGATACGGTGCAACCAAAGAATGGGTCCTGGGCATGGATGTCGTGGTCCCGGACGGGCATATAATCAGAACAGGCGAGTATACACTCAAGAGAAGCGCAGGGTACGACATTACTGCACTCATGATAGGCAGTGAGGGAACACTTGGCGTGGTAACAAAGGCCATACTGAAGATAGAGCCACTGCCCGAGGCAACTGCAAAACTCATAGCTTTTTATAAGGATATTGAAAGTGTGGGAAAATCCATGAATTCAATAAAAAGTAAGGGAATAACTCCCCTGATAGCAGAGTTCATGGATCTGGGAACAATTAATTCCATAAGAAAAAACATGGAAATAGATATACCAGAATATACACAGTTCCTCCTGATGATTGATGTGGATAGCCCTGAAGAGGGACTTGCAAGGAAGATACAAAATGTAAAAAGTATACTGGAAGGATTTACTGATGATGTGACAGTTATAACCGACCAGAACCATATGGATAGAATTTACGCTGCCAGGAAGGGTGCATATTCTGCCCTTCTTGATCTCCGGGAAAATAATCATCAGCTGGTGGTAATTGGAGACGTAATAGTACCATCAAGCGAACTTGCAAGTACGATGAAAGAAATTGCAGAGTCCATAAATAATGATGGAATGAAGGCTACTTTATTCGGCCACATAGGCGACGGGAATATTCATGCAAACATATTCATGGATAACACTGATGAAGGCAGAAAGAAGATGGAAAAACTCCAGATGGACATAGCCAGGGCGGCAATAAGGCACAGAGGTTCAGTTTCAGCAGAACACGGGATAGGCACTGAAAAAAACAGGCTTCTCTATGAGGAATACCTTGAAAGGAATTCCATTTATACGCTTGAAATCATGAAATCCATCAAGAAAGTGTTTGATCCGAATAATATACTGAACAGGGGCAAGATTTTTTATGAATCTGATTGAAGAGATAGAGAATATAACCGATAAATGCATAAGCTGTGGGTTCTGTGAAAGTGTTTGCCCTACGCTGGGTGCCAGCCAGTATAATTCTGTTTTCGGTGCACGTGGAAGGGTTATACTGGCAGATTTCGCTCTTAAGAATCCGGATAATGATTTAGAACTGGGAGATTCATTTTACTCATGCCTTGACTGCTATGCATGTGTAAACGTATGCCCGGCAGGTGTGAATGCCGGTGTTGTCAGTGAACTCATGCGGGAATTCATTGTAACCGGGGAAAGGGGGAAAAAGAATCCTGTTGCGGCCCTTATAAGGGAGAGTATCATGGAGTATGAAAGCCCGCTGGGCCTAAAGAGAGAGGCTGCTGAATGGGCAGATGGCATAAGCTTCCAGAAGAGCGATACCGTCATCATTACAGGGCATATGTATCAGATGATGCCATATACCCGGGCGATAAACAGGATAAGGAAGCATATAGATGAAAGTGTTGTGAAAAATGTTGCATCTGCAATGAAAAATCACATTTCATTAATAAAGCTGTCAAGGCATTTTTATGATAAAAAACTGAAGGAAAACATGGACGCCGATTTGAGGAATATAGTCGCAATGCTGAAAAAATCAGGCGTTGAGTTTGGATACCTTGGAGAAAATGAGCCATATCCCGGGATGTTTTTATACGATCTGGGCTACAGGGAAGATTTCAGGGAATATGCAGGGAGATTTTATAATTTTTTAAAGGAAAACGGCGTCAGGAGGGTAATAACTGTAGACCCGCACACACATGACCTGCTTCTCAATGGATACCCGGAATATGTTCCCGGCTTTGACATTGATGTGGTATATTATACTGACCTTCTGGACCTTAAGTACAGAAAATTCAATGATGGTATTACAATTCAGGAACCCTGCCATATAGTACTGCATAATAATCAATTCCGGGCATTGGATATATTGAATTCCATTACTGATGTAAGCATGCCGGAACGGAATGGAAAACTCAATATGTGCTGTGGAGGCCCGGATGAACTGCTGTTCCCGGATACTGCGAAAAATGTATCCATGCAGAGATACAGTGAATTAAAGGAAAAATCCGAAAACGTTGTTACAATATGCCCACTATGCTATAACAATCTGGCATATGACAGCAAAGTAAAGGACTTTTCGCAGTTTGTAAAAGAAATGGTTATAGATTAATATTATCTAAAACAAATATATAATTTAACGTGATATTTTATAACATGCATGTATAATAAATTACTCACCCTCATTTAGTTATATAATGGTTTCATAAAACCTTTATAGTGAAGTGTTATACAAAATGAAAGTGGTAAAATGCAAGTTGTAAAGATAGGTGGATCAATATTGAAAAATAAGGAAGATTTAATCCTTATAAAACAAAAATTGATGGACTGCCATAATTGCATTATTGTTACATCCGCCCTTAAGAATGTAACGAATATGTTGATAGAAGCCTATGAAACAAAAAACACAGGCATTATTGAAAATATTTACAACATGCATATCACAATGACCGACCTGACTGATGAAATAAAAGGCCTTCTGCGAAAGTTCAGGGACGAGTTGAAAACGCTTGTTTTGATGGATAAAAATTTGCAGTTGCGGGACCTTGTAATATCATATGGGGAGAGAATGTCAACTGTGGTAATCTACAGTTTTTTGCGTGATAACGGCTTTAAAATATCATATATAATAGACCCCCTGATTGTCACCGACAGTGTTTTCGGGAATGCAACGTTTATAGAGGGCAGAACTGCTGAAAGGATAAAGAATACGGTATTTGGCGATATTACCATAGTTCCAGGATTTTATGGCGCCAGTGAGGATGGAAAAATAACCACAGTAGGTCGTGGTGGGAGTGATTACACTGCAATGATATTTGCATCTGTGCTGAATTGCAACGTAAGAATAATAACTGACGTTCCTGGAATAATGACGTCCGATCCGCGGATATTTTCAGATTCTAGGACACTCCCCGAGGTTTCCCTCAGTGAGGTACTCAAAATGTCCCATTTCGGTGTTAAGAATTTTAATTACAAGACATTTACACCTGTGATAGGGAAGGATATAGATATAACAGTGGAATCCCTTTATGAGATGGGGAAAACCAGGATCACCAGAAAACCGGTGAAATCGGTTAAATGCGTTGCCCTGGCATCCTATGGCGCTGCACCTGAAAGGAACCTGCTTGTTTTCATAGGGCATGGAATATCAGATCCTGAGGTAAGCAAAAATATACTTTCAGTGATAGGGCATGAACATCTATATCACATGGATGCGCTTTCGCTTTCACTTCTTCTGGATGAGGACCTTATAAACAATAAAAAATGCTTCCAGGAGGCATCTTCATGGATAAAATAAGGGTATCATTACTGGGTGCTACCGGCATGGTAGGCCAGAAAATGGTCAGGATTTTAGCAGATCACCCCTATATTGACCTGGTTAAACTCAGTGCCTCCCAATACAGGATAGGAAAAGAGTATGGTAAAACTGTAAACTGGATAGAACAGGGGCCCATCCCGGAGAGGTACAGAAACATGGCACTGGTATCCGCATCTCCGGAGGATCACAGGGATGTGGATTATGTCCTTTCAGCCCTTCCGCCTGAGGCTGCGGAGGGTATAGAATTGAAACTTATCAAAAGGGGAATAAATGTTATATCCAATGCATCACCCTTTAGGATGTCTGAAGATGTACCGCTGATAAATCCGGAGCTAAACTTCAATCATCTTAAGATTCTGGAAGATAAAGAAACCAAATATGTTAAAAATCCCAACTGTACATCGGCAATTATGGCCATGCCACTGTCTGAAATACTTGGAATAGATTATAGAAGAATTTCTATTGTGTCAATGCAGGCAATCAGTGGTGCCGGTTATTCAGGCCTTCCATACATGTCCATAGACGACAATATTGTACCGTATATCCATGGAGAGGAGGAAAAGATACCTGCAGAGATATCAAAAATGTATGGTTCAGTCGAAAATGGTAAGATAAAGAATAGAAAAATGCGGGTAAATGTAACATCTGTAAGGGTTCCTGTTAAGGTCGGGCATATGGGCGTTATAAACATAGAAACTGATATAGACCCTGATCTGGAAAAACTGAAGCAGAACATGGTCAATTTTGCACCGCTGAAAGGGTTTCATGGTCTGTATACCGCCCCGGACCATCCACTCGTAGTACACGAGGAGGAGGATAGGCCACAGAACGCGCTGGATACATATAATGGTATGGAAGTCCACGTTGGACGTGTATCTTACAGGGACGGGATAATCAGAATGGTAGTACTGGGCAACAATCTTGTCAGGGGTGCGGCCGGCATAACAGTACTTACCATGGAAACCATGAAACAGATGAATCTAATATGATTCCAGAAATTTTATAAGCCCACTTAAATCATTTTCCATGCTGGCACTGGATATTTTCAGTAATAAATCGCTGTCAGAGTTGAAGGCTATGAAATTTGGTACCGCCCTGTACATGGAATAATCAGATTCTGAATCCCCGACAGCAATGCATTCTCCTGGTTTTAACCCATATTTTGCCATGACCTTTCCCATAACATAATCCTTGTATGAGGGGTCCACCTGGACCTCGCCATCCGGAATTATGCGTCCATTATCATCACAGTATATTTTAT
>JAKAAU010000145.1 GCA_021802165.1 Thermoplasmata archaeon | reverse complement strand
CCCCCTATGGATATCAGGATAACCCACGATCTGTTGAATCAAATATTTACTGATGCCGGTTTTAAACCGGGAATACATATGGATTTTGAGTATAATTATTTTGATATATATTCGTTTGAATGAAAGGAGTGATAAAGATGAGCGAGGATAATAATGGAAACAGGAACTCAATAAAACCGATCAGGAGCAATGTTAAATTGAAGAATGTAAAGACCAACACACTGGAAACCGGGAAACAGAAAATAACCGGGGCCCCGGAAAATTCAATATCGGAGGCAAAAACCAGGATTGATCCATTCGGAATTAAACGATCACAGGTGAGTGTAAAGAAAAAGAAAGAAAATAAAGAACAAAAAGAATATTTTAAACGCTAAAAGGTTATTTTAAATTTTATTTTTTGAACTTTACAGGAAATGGTGTTTTTTCTCTCCAGTATCATCCTGTACTGGTTGTGGCTCGTAGAGTTCTACCTTTCCACATGTATTGCATTTATAAAGCGTGAATGTCTGGGTTGTTTCGCTCAGGTCATTCCAACCGCCCAGAAACATGCCACCAATTCCAGTATAGCCACCGACCCTAAAATTCATATTGCCAGCTGGTTCCATCTCTCCAGGACAATCAGGTGTAGAGCATTTCATAATTTTTACATTTCACATTTATATTTAAACTTTGTAGTTAATCTTTCATTCCTCTAATTATTCAATCGATATTATTCATAGAAATATGATCTGAAGCAATTGTGGTTAAGAAATATTTAATTAGTATATTAGTATATGCTAATTAAGTGATATAATGACAGGAAAGATAGCAATTGTAATAAACTCAGGATTGGATCAGCGTGCAAAGGTGATGTCAGGATTACATGTGGCCAAAAGGATATATGATGCACGAAAAGAAAATAGAATTGAAAAACTTGAGGTATTCCTATTTACCGGCGGTGTTAAGGCTCTAGGAAATGATGAAGATAACAGCGAGGTTATCGATACAATAAAAGAGCTCAGGGAGTCAGGGATCGTTCTAGAGGCATGTTCAAATCAGGTCAAGAGCTGGGATATGGAAGACATTTTCGTGAAAAATGGGATAAATCTTGAATTCGCTAGGGATGCTTTTTCTAGATATGCAGTGGAAGGATATACAGTTATATCGTTCTGATAACTGCATGAAAGGTGAATGTATTGTCAGGAGAGGATAGCATAATATTCCAGGTGCTTGATACAGAATCAAGCCATGGGAGATATTCAAAAGAATATAAAGAAATACGGTTCAATGATCTGGTAAAATTTCACGGCCATGCCTGTGACGGATTATACAGGGGCAGTTATGCACTTTTGGTGGCACTTCATGATTTATTCCCAGATGGTATAGTGGACAGGACGGATCTGAGAGCTATATCGAGAAATAGCCCCTGTTTGGGAGATGCAGCCACGTACATTACGGGCGCAAGGGTAAGGTTCGGAACACAGGATGTCAGGAACCGGCCAGGAGTGTGGTACATAATACAGAAAATATCCACAGGGGAAACAGTGAGTGTGTCTGAAGATGTGAATTTTTTCCCGGAAGAAATATCCAATATGGAGGCACCCATCTCTGTCCTGAATGGATCAAAACTTTCAGAAGGTCTTACCATTCTGAAGAAAATGCAGGACAGCTGGATTCAATCAGTATTGTTGAAAACTGAACCTCGTGAACATTATCATGCAAAGCGGATAGAGTATGAATGGACTGAAGTAGATTATAAGAATAAGGGAATACGCAGTGATATTATATTCAAGAATGTGATATAACATTATGGAACAGTCGGTGAAAAATCTAAATATAGAATATGTTGCGAATATTATGAAGATACTTGGAGATAAAAACAGACTGTATATTTTTTTATTATTAAACAAACGCGAACTGTGCGTTTGTGAAATAACCGCAATATCACATTTATCACAGTCAAATGTCTCACAGCATCTTGCCAAATTAAAGGCTGCAGGCCTTGTAAAAGAGAGAAAGGATGCCCAGTGGGTTTATTATTCTATCAACGAATTAGTAAATCCCCTGATAGATAAAATCATAAAACTTCTTCCAGATCCTGAAATAGATGTTTCTAAATTAACTACTTTAAAAAGCCACCCAGCATGTAAACTTTAAAAATGCACTGGACATATATGGCTAGAATTGCTAATAACCTTGTACCATAATATATTTTAGGTATCAACTAAATAGGAGTTTAGAGGAATACAAATAAAAACTGAATTTTATAAATATCTGTGTTATGAAAATATTGACTATGAAGGTCATTAGAACTGATCTAATCTTTAACTGTGATAATGGTGAAATATCTAAAATGTGCCTGGTTATGGAGTGTATTTATAAAGAATCAGAAAGACATATATTGTTAACAGGTTCTCATGAAATATCCGAATTTATAAAACAAAATTCAAATATAAAATAACGTAATCAGCTATTGATAATAATGGTAACATGCGTGATGTATAATTTAAAAATGAGCGAAACACATCCCTCAACAATATGCGTACTTGCCTCAAGGTTTAAAGACTCATTTAAAGACCTGATTGAAGTACTCACATCCCCACTACCGGATGAAAGTCTTGAGGAATACATAGAGGAATATGCAAGAACAGATGAAATTATGCCGGATGATAAGACAATTGGGTTTGTAATTATCAACAAGGATAAGAAAGTAGCATCTTTGAATTTCAATGAGAAAGGTACTGATGACTCAGAAATACAAAAAATACTAGAAAAATATAAAGAAATGGGATATAAAACGGAGCTGGTTTACAGTTAATACATTGTTAAATTATATAATTTATCTGCCGCCTCATAACTTTCCTGTGAGTTTATTTCAAGCATCTTGCTGATTTTTATCATATGCTCTTCCGGGCTTTTGTCGTATATTTCCCTCCAGAGTATCAATCTCTTCTCGTCCTTATCATACAGCACAGTTTCACCGCATTTCTGAACGCAGTGTATGGCCTCTGCGGCCTCCTTTGCATCAGATATATCTTTGAAGCAGTCAAGGTAATTCATAGATCATCACACCTCTTGGCATCAAAATATGGATATTTTATATTGTAACGGTTTATCGAGTACCTCATGGTATCTATCAGGGCGAAAATATAACCTTTATAATCCCTGATATAGGGAAATATATTATATTTATCCTGTGAGAGAGCCTGGTAAATATCATCGTAGGATATTTCGCCCTTCAGGCCCCTGATGAGGTATTCCATGAATTCTTTCTTCGCGGCCTCTCCTCTTTTTTCATACTTTTTCATATTTTTTTCTACAATTTTATAAGCGTTATTAACATCGCCGTTGACAATAGCCATTTTAAATATTTCTATTACATCTTCAGTATTCATTTATATCACCTATATGATTGCTATCCCGGCCAGGTATGTGTACAGTGCAAAAGATACTCCGAGACCAAGCGTGATTAATCCCATTATAATTACACTGTATTTTATTCCCGGTGCCATGTTGAAATCATTATCGCCCTCCTTTCTATATGAGTATATAATAATTCTGAAATAATAGAATATGGAGATGGCACTGTTGATAATTGCTATAACGGCAAGCCACCATAGATTTCCTATGATGAGTGAAAAGAACAGGAAATATTTTGCTATGAATCCTCCGGTAAGAGGAACGCCTGCCAGAGATAGGAGCATTATAGCCAGGAACAGGGCAGTCCATCTGGATTTTTTGCTCAGCCCTACTATATCATCTATCATGACCTTATCGCTTTTTACAAGGCTCATTGCTATGAATGGCCCTGCCTTCATGAAAATATATGCTATAGCATAAAACATTGCCGATGCGATGGCAAATCTGACGAAAACTTCCTTGGATACAAGGACTGCAGGATAGTATGAATATCCAATCAGCGCAAATACCAGTATCATATACCCGGCCTGGGCAATGCTTGAATAACCCAGTATTCTTTTCAGATTGCTTTCCATCAAAGCCGCAAGATTTCCATATGTCATTGTTAGTATTGCGAGTATCGCGAAGAAGAAGAAAACGTAGTTATAGTCCGGTATAAATCCTAGAAACAGGAATTTTAAAAGTATCATATATGCTACAAGCTTACCTCCTGTAGACAGGAATGCTGATACAGAATTCGGAGCACCGTCATATGTATCTATTGCCCACTGCTGCATGGGGAATATTGCTATCTTAAAACCGAATCCGATAGTTATGAATACCAGGGCCAGGAGAAGGGACCGATTGAAATCAACACCCCCGCCGAAACCGATGCCTGCCGCTGCGGCATTTAAATTGAACGTCCTGGTAGATAGATAGAAGAATGCTATTCCCATTATATTGAATGATGTTCCGATGGTGCTGATCATGAAATATTTTAAGGATGCCTCCAGGTTGCGCTTTGTCTTATTATATGCTGTAAGCACATATGTTCCGATACTAACACCCTCAAAGGACACAAACAGTACAATAAGGTTATAGGTAAATGCTGCGATAACCATTGAAAGTGCAATAAATAATAGAAGAGCGTAGTAAACATCAAATCTCTTCTTTATATCGTTCATTGATGGTATTATAACCACCATAATGGAAACTAGAAATATCAATGCCCAGTAGGTATCAAAGGACGAAATGTTAAGCGATAGAATACTGTAATTCTTTTCCTGGAAAAGCAGAATGAAAAATGCTGCGATCAGAACGATGAAAGTAAATCCTCCCAGTAT
>JAKAAU010000144.1 GCA_021802165.1 Thermoplasmata archaeon | reverse complement strand
AACTAGTGCAATTCCTCCCAGGAGATATTCAATATCTGCTGCAGGGGCTGTCATACCCCAGCCCTGCCATATCAATCTATTTGTTCCCAGAATGTTTTTCCTGAGGGTATTCACCATATAATATTATAATAATATGGTATAATAAAACATTTTAAAACTATTCGTAAAATAACTTTTATATATTGAATTAATTCCTGACGTTTTAAATTAAGTGATCGCCTAACAGAAAACAAAAATGGCAATTAAAATAATTCTAAAATGTTATGGTTGTCTTCTTCCTAAAACATTGCTTATAATTATGTTATACGGGCCTGTATAATCCCTGTCCAGTCTCTGACCGCATTTTGTGCATTCGAGAGACATATCATCATTTATTTTATATTCTACATTTCCACAGTTGGGGCACGCACTTCTGATCCACAATTCGTCTGGGGGTGTCTTCGGTTCCGGTGCAATTTTCCGTTCTAGTTCTGCGTTTTCCAAATTATCTTCATTCCTTTTTATATCTCCGTTATCGCTTTCCTTTCTCTGCCTCTGCACCATATAAAAGGTAAAGCTATAAAGCCCCGCAAAGGCCCAAATGAATAAAAACACCGATGCAGCAGATGTAATTATTGCATTGCCTCTGAAGGCAGTAAGTGTAAATTCCACATATGAGGATATGAAGCTTGCTAAGATAGATCTCAAAAATCCGTATCTTATATATATAAAACTCAGTGCCATTGTTGATACATATATAAGTATGGAGTTATAAAGATTATAATTCGTAATCAGTACTGCAACTGCTGCAGCTATTAGCATAAATAGGATAGTAAAACGTTTGAGATAGTTATACGGATTGAGAAACGATGATGCTTTTAATTGCCTGGATACTGCTAGAAATATAATAATAAGTATAGATAGTGGAATAAACTCAAAAATTAACACCTGAAGTACAGACCCCATCATGTAAATAAAATTCTGTATGCCAAGTGGCATTGAAGAAACAGTACTAACGGCAATAGAGGGATCAACTATTTCAACAAGCACCGAAGAAAATACAAGTACTGCTATGTAAACAGAAACAGCAGAAAAATAAAAGGCATTATTATTCCTGTCAAAGCTGGATGAATGTATTTTATCGTAAAATAATGGCGAAAATGATAGCAAAATTAAGATTATTCCCAGTGCCATTAAAGAATAAGCCATAGTTGGTGTTATTTTTATATTCAGATAAAAATAAAGTCCTGACATGCCAGGTATCATACCGAAATCTTTGAAAAGAAATGGTAGTGTAAAAAAGAATACAAGGGCAGCTATAGCCATTCCTATATAGGAAAGCCCCTTGTTCATTTTATTTATTAATTCCAGCTCATTCATGGTCAATAATCTTTTATACTTATTTTAATGTAATTGTGAGTCTTTTATCTATCTTTCCCTTGACCATGGAGCTTTTGATATTTATTTCACCAACTTCACCGGTATTTGCAACATAAAGCCCGTAATCGGATTGAAGGGGAAGACCTGAAATGTTAATCACTCTTAGCTCTTCATCATCAGAAAGAGTACCTGTAGAATAACTCATTCTCTGCTTTTCTCTGGGGAATTCATTTGACCCCATATATTCAATCTTGACAGGAACATTCTGTTTCACTATTTTGTTTGCTTCCTCTGCTATTTTATTGACTATATCCTCTGTCATATCATTTATATAGATATCTACCCATGCCTTATCATCGTAAGTCTGGCTAATTCTAGATTTGGCGTTGTAAAATTTATATGCAAGCCCTGAAATGATAAACATAGCGGTCCTGAATCTCATATGTATATGCCTTACATCCCAGTCCAGTGTCTGATGTATTGTTTTTCCAACGATGTTATCCGGGTATGTATCCAGTGAAATAAGGTGTATATAATCCCCGTCTGTCCATACGTCCACGATTCCGAAAGTTTTTCCATCAATTACAATTGCCCCCTTATCGTTTTGCTGTCCTAACATTGTGGGAAAAAATATTGTTTTGTCTACTGTAAGGTCTGTAAATTCGCACATTAAGACTTTACCATCGCATTCTTTTAAGTATGAATCCTTCAAGAATATCTCTTCTGTTATCATTATAGAGGTAAGAACTTATTTCTATATAATTTTATTTTATTTCTAATATACAGTTTAGGGTCACACAATACTGTAACTATGCATAGGCAGTTAAGGTTACGATTTCTGTTAACCATGTTAACAAACCCCTTTGGAAGTTGTCATCTTAGATAATTCAAAGGTGCTTAAACTTTCTGGGTTAACCCTCAATTCCGTCTGTGAATGCATCCGGGAATGCCTTCTTTAATATATTATAGGAACCATCCACATCGGCATTTATTAGAATTCCATTTGCAGATTTGAACAGTTCCCTCTTTATTTTTCTGCCAAGATACTTTTCATGACCCTCAATGCTCTCATTGTCAATGAAGGAACATTTGGAAGTATATGATTCCTCCTGCAGGATAACATCAATTCCATTCTCCTCTCCTTTATATTTAATCATTGAAATCAATCTGTTGAAGGGTATTTGAACAAAGTTCTGGTTATTCTTATTACCCATGTTCACATTCTGCTTCCATAGTTCATTATGCCCTATTACAGTGGTATCAATGTCATTGAATAATGCATAATTTATAATTCCCAATGATAGTTTATGGAATAAATCATTGATTATCCTATTCCTCTTATTTGTTATCAATCTTATCACTCCAGTATATCTCTGATATCTTTTATTATGCTTGTACTGTATATCGTTTATAGACCTTAATTTAGCCATCTGCTTATTATGGAACTGGTTGGTGGATTTAACTAAACCGCCTTTAACAATAACAGGACTTACACCAGTATTGTTTGATATGGCTGCAGTGTTGTCAACAGCAAGGTCAATACCAATAATAGATTCTTGTAGTATTCTTTTAACGCCTTGAAATATGAGAACCAAGCATTCCTGAATGTCTTTATAAACCATTGAAGCGTCTGTTTTGGTAAAACATTATTCTCAGGGCTTACACTTCGGTATAATGTTTTTCAGATGATATGATATCATTTTTCCTTATTCCTGTTTCACTGTATAATTTAGAATTCTCAAAGTACCTCTGCCTTGTTATGTAATTGAATTCATTGAATATATTCTTGGCTATATGCGTATACTAGTGTAAATTGCATTTTATGTGTACTGGTTCAGTTCTTGCTGCTTCCATTTGCAACACTTATTTCCTGTTCCTGTCATAAAAATCAAGCAATCTTACAATTGCATCATTATTCGTTTCCCTTGGTATAATCTTAAATGCATCTAATCTCTCCTTTGTCTCTTTTTTTACTTTTGAGTCTTCTGTTCTCTCTATAAGGTTAAATATATTGATTGTATATAAACATCCACATCTAATTTACTTATCCAAAAACTTGATAATTTATTGGATATTTGATCATATCCAGTTCCATTTAAAATGTGGTTATACTTCATTTGCCATAATGGTTAATAACTCAACACATCAAATATATAGATTATTATTGAAAATATTGGTTATATATTACCATTAAAAATTTCATAGAGCACATACCTGATCTTTATCAGGTCTGATGTTCTTTGCATATATCTCTTATGTTTTATGTAGTTGAATTCTGTAAAAGCTATCCCATCATACATAATATCCCTGAGAATCAGTGGCTCAGGAGGTGCCAGGTACGTATACTTCTTTTTCAGGGAAAATGGGTCTGTATTACCTGAAAGTACGAAAGCCATAATACTTCTCAGTTGATGCCATATGAAACTTTTTCCATAGAAATTTATTACGCTAAATTTATCCACTTTAGAATATGAAATATTGTCTATGGTTCTTTCGGTATTCCGTGTATCAAGTTTACAAAAATTTCTGAAATCATGTGTTCCTTTAAATTCATAGAGTCTGTTCATCAAATCTTCCATATCATGCCGCTCTGTAAGTATATATGAATACATTTTCATTGAATTATGCCTGGGATTCATATAATTTTTCAGTATAGCATATGAAAGGAAAAACATGTCTTCTAACTCCGCATTCAGGATCCCCATTATATCTATGATATTTCTCTCAGTATTGATAAGAAAGACATTTCCATTAGCGGAAACGTTTCTATCTGTTCTTGCTGCACTTTCAATATTTTGACATATCTCATATCTGGATAATGTGTTTATAATGGAATCTTCCACGCTATTCCTGCCATTTCCCCTCTGGAATCCACTGAATTTGGTACCATCATAACCGTATTTAATGAAATAATACATTATTCATCCCCTGTAGTAATCATAATTACATTAAATAAATGCATTCATCAATGAATACTGGAGTAACATGGCAAAACTTTATATCGGCTGTTAATTTAATCTATTGAAATGTCGGTACCGTACAGAATTACTATCAGGGTCTCAGAAGATTTAATTAACCAGCTTCAGGAAATTGTAGAGAAAAATCATTATAATACAATTTCCGAGGCTATTCGCCTTGCAATAAATGAATTCATATCAAAGAATCATGTAAATTCTACCAGCAAGGTTGATTTAAAACTCCCGAGAAATATTTATGCTGAACTGGAAGAAGAGGTTAACAATGGGAATGCCATATCTGTTAACGATCTTATACGTTTTATTTTAAGAGAATATGCAAAGGGAAAAACAAAAAACTAAATTTAAATAAATTGTGGATATAGGTTTTTAATGGTCGTAATACGTAATACAAA
>JAKAAU010000143.1 GCA_021802165.1 Thermoplasmata archaeon | reverse complement strand
AACAGAAAACTTAATATTTATGGCCCTGCATATCATATACCTTCCTCTCCGGTACCTGGTAAAGGCTTTGTAAATTCACTGATTCATTATATCGATTATAAACTGGGATTATTATTCATGGCATATTTTTATTCTGGGATTTACACTGAAAATTCATATATGAAAAATTATATTGAATATTTAAATCCAAGGCAGAGAGTCATAGTTGAGAGTCCTGGAATAAGGAGAGAGAATATAATCCCACTGGCAGAGACGGAAGATCTAGAAAGAGATGTAGATTTTCTTTACCTTACATCAATGACCAAAAATAAGGGAATATATGATTTTCTAGAAATGGTTAAACAGCTTCAAAAAGAATATAAAAATATAAGGATATGTATAGCCGGGTATGCATCTACTGAAATCCTCGACTATATTCATGCATTCGTAGACAATAATAATATAAAAAATATTGAGGTTTATCCAAATATAAACGATAATGATAAATATAGATTATATTCCAGAACTAAAATATATGTATTACCATCCATGGAAGATGGAATTCCCATTACCTTCTACGAGGCATGGTCATATGGTAATATAGTAATAGCCTATAATCTTAAGACCTACTCTGATATTGCAGATTATTTTATCGGAGTAAAAAAAGGAAATTTAGGTGAATTAACAGCCAAATGCATGGAAGTTTATGATAACTATAGTTCAAATTTCAGAGCCATGATTATAAAATCTTATAATTATTCTTTAATGCATTCATATAGTAGTGGCATCAATAATATAATAGAAAATATAAGAAAAAGCAATAAAATTACTGATCAGGTTCAGTGAATAACGGTTTCCCCGTGTAACCCTTTTCAAGAACTATGATTCCATAACCCTCTGCGTATATGCCATAATTTCCTGAATTCATGTAATTAGTTTGCAGCTGATTCAGTGATATCTGAAAACTACCTATATTTGCTGTATCAAATGCCCACTGGCTTGAAGGTTGATTTACCAGATATTCATAGTAAGAACCGTTTACGTGGATATCATATGTATATGGAAACGCTGTTGCATTTGGATCATTGCCAAACAGTGGGAATAGCTGGTTTTCAGTTACAATTTTTGCATTCTTGTTGATAGAACGTGCAATTTCATGTTCAAAATCAACCCTGTGCATGTATGTTTTATTATCCAGCGTTGCTGTCATTTCATAGAGGCTCGGAGAACATGGGTCTCCGGATACTAATGGAGTTGCAAATGAGAATCCAGTTACAGCAACAATCAATATAACTACCAGTGCAATATTTATCTGCTTTCTATATGAAGGATGTGTATCAGAATTCCTCATCATAACATATAATCCCATAACAATGCTTACAGCAATCATGGGAATGAACATCATTGTATATTGATAACCGATTGTATAGTATGGCTGGTATACTGAAAACATGGCGTAGAGAAGATACGGTATGAATAGAAAAATGGATTTAGGATATCTGAGGAATAAAAAAGCGGAACCACCAAAGCCAAAAAACAGTATTACAAGCTTAAGATAATAATTAGCTACCAGTAAATCTCCAACATATAGAGGACGGCTAAACATATCAATTAAAAGCGATACAGGACCGGCTGATCCGCTTACATGAATTGTCGGTGCTGCTACAGAAACACCGGCAATATGTGTTTTAATAATTCCAGCAAGAACAAAATATGCACCAAGAACTAAAATAGAGAGGGCCAGATAGGCTACAGATTGCATTTTCCTCCTATTGATATTCAATGAAAGTGTACCACTGATAAATAACTCGAAAATTACTAACATGATAGCAATGAATACAAAGGCGGAATGCAGGGATACTATAAGCCCTATAAAAATTATATTGAGTATCATATTTTTCTTTACAAAGAAATACAGCGCCAGGAAAAAGAACAGTGGAAGAAAAACCATTAAATGGAAATCAAAAAAAACAGGGCTTTCCGTCAGTGGTGATAAAAGAAAAGCAAGTGCTATTATAAATGATATGACCCGGGAATTTCTATGGTCTGATATTTTATTATCCCTAAGCTTATTCAGAATTTCAAGGGAAAGCATGTAAAGAACATACGCCGATAGCCCTATTGCAAATCCCTGAATAATCAAAAGTGTGTATGTATGTGGATAGATATAATAGAATATAACAAGTAAAAACAGAATAGGTGAAAAATGTTCTGAGAGATAGCTCCCCGGTAATAGTGCTGTATAGAACAAATGCCCGTGTATTCCGGAGTATAGAGCCTGTGTGTACACACCCATATCCCATGCTGACATGTCCATGAGATTAAATTGAAGAAATGAGTAAATGGTAAATAAAAGAGAAAATACTATGGATATTATAAGAATTGAAAACCTGTATTTATCATATAATAAATTATGCGTAAAGTGTTTCAGCCTTTCAATTTCTGTCATACAACATCTGTATAGTAAAGTTATAATATAATCTTTATCAAAGTTCTAACATTATCATTAAAAATAAATTTTATTCCTTTACCGTTAACGTTCCGGACCGTTGGATTTCCTTGATTTTTTCATTTACAGAAGGTGTTTTAATAAAATATGAAATTAATTTTGCAGGTATATAGAGTGCCAGTCCGTAGAGTTTTCCAGGAATATATTTTAATTTATAAAAATTCAGAAGCTGGTTATAGGTGAAACCTGATACAAAGAGTATATCTGCTGTTATCTTTATACGCCTCAGTATTTTTCTCACAATATTTACTTCATATCTGGTTTCCGTTCCGGATCCACTACCCCTGATTTGCAGGCACTTATAATTAGCCTCAAAATTGACTCTTCTCAAGGCATCGAAATGGTTACAAACCTTTTCAAAGTAAACATCATCCATATAATTAACATCCTGCCATGCATCATAATGATTAAATAAGGTTTTTTTACCAATGAAGACATTCGGGCTGCAACTATGTCCAACAAGATGGAACACCGATATTTTATCCTCCAGACCTATTTTTTCATATGCTTCTACGATTTCCTGAAGTGAAGAAATTTGTATATCGAAATCTACAATAATTATGATGTCCCCTGTTGAATTCTCTATGGCAATCTTTCTTCCCAATCCCCTGGAACATCTTTGTTCGATTATTTTAATCCGATCTCCGTATTTTGAAAGTAATTCAGATGTCCTATCTGTAGACATTCCATCTACCACAACAATTTCATATTCAGTCGGTATCAATGGGCGTAGAAAGTCATTTACTATATCCTCTGAATTATATACAGTTACACAGATGGAATACCGCATGTTATGTGATTTTATAGGAATATTAAAGTTTATGCAGTGCAGTTGATTGTTTATTCAAACTTTTGAGTAACAATTTTCTTTTGAATTATGGAGCTAAAATTTTAATATAAACTTATTGATTTAACTATGTGAAAGACCAGCGAGAGTTTGACTATATTTTTATTCTGTGGGGAATACCACTGAGGAGTAAGCCAGGGGCTGTTAACAGGCAGATATATTCACTGGCAAGTAAATTGAGTACGGAGAGGAAAGGAGTCGGTATAATATTTGTTTCATATCATTCTGTAACAGAAAAATATAAAATAGATGAAGGAACCTGTTCATCATGCCGGCTGAAATTATTAATATCACGAATTCTTTATTCTAGGCTTTTATCTAGAATAATTCTTTACTTTTATAAAATAAAGAATAATAACCTGCTTGACCCTGAAATTAAATTGTTTACTTCTGGAATCTATCTGCCCGAATTAAAAGCAAGAAAAATAGTTACCAGTTACTGGTGGGCTGTTCTACTTGCAGGTGAGTTGTATCCCCATGAGGATATATATTTTATTGTATACCATGATTATTACAATGATATTATACATAGCAACAAAGAAAATCTACCGGAACTTGAAAAAGCATACAAATCTTCAAATTTAATCCTGGCAAATAAAGAATTAATAAAAAGATTTAATGGAAACTATCCATTAATAACAGAAGGAATAGATACTGAAAAGTTCAGATGCATTGATAATCTGAATAAAAAGGTCGATAACATGGTGCTTATACCCTTGCGAAATAATCCATTAAAGGGTGTAGAGTATGCCATACCCGCCCTGAAATTGATACATGATGAGTTCCCCGAAGCAAAAATAGTTGCCTACGGTGATTTTCAGGGAAATATTCCTGATTTTATTGACTTTAAACATGTGATATCGGATGAAATGCTCAAAGTATATTACTGTAAAGCCACATATTTTATTCTGCCTTCGGTAGTTGAAGGAATCCCTGAGCCACTTCTGGAAGCAATGGCAGGGGGCTGTGCATGCATCTCAACAACATGCGGGGGACCTCAGGAGGTTATAACTGATGGAGTTAATGGAATTCTGGTGCCAGTAAAGGATCCGCGGGCAATATTTATAGCCTTCAAAAAATTATACTCTAATAAGATATTGACTAGGTCTATTATGGATCGGGCTATGAAAACCATCGCCAATTATGATTTGAATAGAACATATGAAGATTTTATAAACGCTATAAACTTCTACCGAAATAAATGAAAATTAAAATCAAATTTGCATTTCAAGCAAATTTATAATTATTTTAAGATATTAGTATATACTATATTTAAATATTAAATACTAGTAATACCTATAATATATACATTACAAACCAAAATATATGAATAGATATATTAACTAAAATAATATTATGATTAATGCGAAAAATTGTAATAATTAACTCTTCAGGAACTTATAGTGGTATCGGTCATTATTCATATGATTTGAG
>JAKAAU010000142.1:780-4818 GCA_021802165.1 Thermoplasmata archaeon | reverse complement strand
ATTGTTGTTACTAATTCAAGATTTGGTTGCAAGAATCCTTCTTACTGCTTCTATTATATCATTTTGAGAATATCCCATTGCAATGGCTTCATTAACAACCTCTGTCTCTCTTTCTATCAAGTTTCTTTCAGTATCTGGCTGCCTACTTTCAGCTACCGTATATCTCTTATTTTTACCTATGGCAATAATACCGTTTTCCCTTAATTTCTGGTAAGCCTGATTCACCGTATGGAAGTTGATGCCCAGTGTTCCCGCCATGACCCGGGAGGATGGGAGGATGTCGCCCTTCTCTAAATTTCCGTTGATAATGTTCTGTATGATTTGATTGTACAACTGTCTATAAATCGTTACATCAGAATTTCTGTCCATTCTAATCTCCAAATCTTTTGACATGTGTGTTATATATTCTATAATGATATAAATAGTTAATTATCCGTAAATGAAATCCGGGAATTCGATGTTTTCATATAAAAAAATACATCCCTAAGAAAAAAGGTATCCACTCATCTTGGGTTTATTGGACCTCCTGAGGGAGACCCGGGATGCCTAGGTTTGAAAAGGATGCTCAATGCGCCCATGTTTCTACCACCTCCCTCGACCTCCTTGAGACCACGGAATAGAAAAGATGATACAAATCTACCGGAAAATACAATCAGATATGAAAATATAAGTGCAAGTTTCAGCGGAAAGAAATCTATGAACAATGAGAGGAGATATCCTCCTGTAAGTGCTCCCATGAAATAAATTGCACCGTTGAATCCATTGAGAATGGAAATATACTCTGCACGGTGGCTTTCCGGCACAACATCAAGCGTATATGAAGTAAGAACTGAATTCTGGATAGAACCTATAAAACCGCTGTATATTTCAATACCTATAAAAAGTGGAAATGAATCGAAAAAGGCATACATTAAGGGTATTCCACTGAGCATGATTTTATTCAGGAATATCAGGGGAATCCTGTTAACGTTATCAATGAATTTTGCAATAAAATACTGGGTAACAAGTGCCGATCCGATTGAGGCAATGGTAAGCAGTGCCACGATTTTAAGTGAAAATCCCATAATAGTAACAATTGTTATGGGAAACATTGGCCAAGCTAGCGACCAGAAGAAAGACTGTACGTTGGTTGCCATGAAATATTTATAAAATGTACTATTATCCTTCAATGTTTTCAAAGTTCCCATAAGGTTCTTACTCATCACTGATTTGCTGTGTTTTTCTGTGAGCATGAATCCTATTACAGCAGAGGCAATATATGAAATGGATGCTGCGGTGAATGGAATAACAATATCTTTTCTGGAATCGCTATCCAGCAGAAAAAATATGGCTATTAGGGATATAACAGTACCGAGAGACGCTATATTAGTTATTATGGCAAGAAAATGACCCCTCTTCTGTTTAATATTATCAGCTATGAATGAATACCAGTTTACGGTGATCATAGCCGAAAAAAGTGATATAAGTGCGTAGAGGATAATTAAGTCTACAGGATTATATGAATATGGTAGCATATACCATAATATAGCCAATATTACACTTCCCAAAATTAGAAAAGGCGTTCGTCTTCCGACCCTATCACTTATCCTTCCCCAGAGAATCTGGCCAAGATTGCTCAGAGAATTTGATGATGATTGTAACCATCCCATTTCAACTGCCGATGCTCCAATCATGACTGCAAATACTCCAACAAAGGAAGCTGCAGCAGTAGCACCGGCTGCTATTATGAGAGACCTGAGGGCTATAAGTTTTCTATTATTCATTTAAACTCTTTATAGCGCAGTTTATTTCTAGCTTTTATATGAATTTATTCAAAAAGTAAAAATCCAATATTACCAATCCTGAAAATGACTGAAATGAGATTACTTATTTCCCATTACTCTAATAAGATTTTTATATAATACTATAAGCCATAGTTTAGAGTTTTTATAGTAACTATTAAATATCCCTATAGGTTTTTATAATAATGAAAATTGAGGAGCTATTTCTTTACGACTTAAAATATGGAAGGTTAAAAAGCGCCGTATCCGACGGCGTCTTCTATTCATCTGGCCAAATGTATATGGAAGAAACAGTGGACGAGATCATTTACAGATTGAAACATTCTGAACTCGCCAGTTTTTCAGGAAAAAGATATATGGCGAAATGCAAGTACTGTGGAAATGATACATTTTATATAGTGCCATATACAGAAGATGATAAATGTGCTTCACATATGGGTCCATCCGAAAGTACTATGATAAAAAATAAAAATGTCTGTTCTCAGTGTGGAAAACTAGCGGATGAAATTGATAATTGGGAAGAATTTCCTGGCATTAAAATCGGCAATAAGGATTCTCCCGTTGTGGAGATGCTCAATATACTGTATACCCAGGTAAAGAATACTGGCTTAAGGTTTGATATTCCTTCTGTATTGCGCACACCTTATCATTCACATATATTTGGAATGAAAATTGTAAACGACTTCGATTATATGGTTGATATGTATGTGAACGGTGATAAAAACCATATAATAGAAATGCTGAACCCAATGAAACGGGAATATCCATCAAGGCGTTTTATAGTTTTCAATTTGGGAGAACACATAAAGGAAGCTCACGACTCGACCAGCATTGAATTTTATAGTGCAAATGATATGCATGATATGGAAATCAAATTCAAGGAGTTTCTAAACATGGTTCTGAGCTCAAAGTTTTTTAAATTCGGCATCTACCAGTTTGATGACGTGCTCTTAAATGGCCTTGAATTAAATAATATTTACGGAATGGAAACGTTCTCATCTGGAAATTCGGCCTTCTTTCTACTGAAATTTCTCAAGCACGGCTTGGAAAATAACCAGAATGGTCTATATATAACAAACAGGAATGCACCAGAGTATATATTAAACATATCTGATTCAATAAATCTTAATATAAGAAAATATGTTAATACAAAGAACCTTGTAATCATGAATTCTAATTCTTCCCTAACAAGGATCGATACAGGTATGGACCAGTGGAAAATTAAAGAAGAAATCTCCAAATTTATCTCAGAAATTTCAAAATATGTAACAAAATATAATATAAAGAGGCTGGTAATAGACTCAATAGAGCCACTGGAAGTAAACGGCAGTGAGGAAAGCATCAGATATCTTTTCAACGAGTTGAGAAATCTGGATTGCGTGATAGTATGTACAAAATTCATAAACAATATTAATGCAAATCCCATAGAGGACCTTTATTTCACTGGTATTGCTGAAATTGGGCAGATTATAACTGAGAATCAGATTAAAAATTTACTGATATTAAAAAAATTCAACCTTACAGCCGATGCAAGGCGAATAGTGGAATTTGAAATTAATGTTGATGGAGAGCTGGAAATAGCAGGCAGAAAATGAATAAAAATCCATATATAATTGCATTGACATCGATTTTTGTCATTGGTCTGTACCTTTATTTTCTGATAACATCACTTGTTATTCTGGATAAAACTTTTATTCTCAAAGTATTGAGTGCACTTCTGATTCTTATAAATGGTTTTTTCATAATGCATTCCCTGGAATATATGTATTATTATGTATCTGCTTCATCAAAATATGAAAAAAGTGTGACATATTATTTTAGTATGTATTTTCCCTTCAAAACTTCAGTATTTATAGCCTGTTACAATGAATCTACAGATGTACTCGAGGAAACAATTATAAAAATAAAGCAGATGTGTAAAATTGGAAATGGAGTATTGTATATACTGGACGACTCAACTGATAAAGATAAAGCTAGGGCAGTACAGGAATTGTGTGTGAAATATAGGGTTATATACATACACAGGGAAAACAGGCGCGGATATAAAGCCGGAGCATTAAATGATATTTTAAATACAATCGATACAAAATATTTTGCCGTTTTTGATGCGGATCAGCATCCCTTGCCGGAATTTCTGAATGAAACCATGCCGGTTATCGATGACGATGATAAGATAGCACTTGTTCAGGTTCCACAAAAGTATGAAAATAATAAAACCAATGTTGCTAAGGGTGCAAATGATATACAGGAAGTTTTT
>JAKAAU010000142.1:0-770 GCA_021802165.1 Thermoplasmata archaeon | reverse complement strand
AGCCTTGAAGGCAGTATGTTTTCATGCGGGTCCAATGTAATTTACAGAACAGAAGCGGTTAGGTCTGTTGGCGGATTCGATGAAAACAATGTAACAGAAGACCTTGCAACATCAATAAAACTCCATGAAAAAGGATATAGAACCGTATATTATAGCCGGCCTCTTGCATTAGGTGAAGCACCACAAACCTTGAATTCCTATTTTATACAACAATCAAGGTGGGCCCAGGGGTCTATGGGAATATTTTTCAAGACGGTCAAATTATTGTTTAAAAGAAATGGGCTTACAATAAGACAGAAATTCGGATATCTTGTAACGACATCATGGTATTTTGTTGGATTAGTCAATATGATCATGATTATATTTCCATTACTTTTCATATTTTTCCATGTTATTTCAATAATAACACCATCCGTGTATATTTTCATACTTGCATTTTATATACTGTTTGAATTTTTTGCTTTTTCGATAACTATTGTCAATATACAGAAATCGTTGATACCGGTACTCAGGAATATTTCATTGACTTTTATATCCAGCCCTATATTTGTAAAATCTGCCTTCTATGCTCTCCTGGGAAAACGTACTTCATTTAAGGTTACTCCCAAGGGAGATTCAACTAAATTGCCATTGAGAGGTATATAGGCGCAGATATTGCTGATCCTGGTAACCGGTTCAGGAGTCATATATTCTGTTATCCGGTATATTTACGGAGGAACTATACAGTATCTGTTCAATGGTATCTTTATGTTTTATTTCTTTATTCTTTC
>JAKAAU010000141.1 GCA_021802165.1 Thermoplasmata archaeon | reverse complement strand
GCAACAGCAATACATGTATCATCCCTGAATGGATTCAGGCAGGATGTTGGCGAGATCGCAAAAATTGCCCATGAAAAGGGTTCTTACATATATGTGGATGATTACCAGTCGCTGGGTGGCGTCAACATTGATGTGAAAAAAAGCAAAATAGATTTTCTGGCGTCCGGCAATCTGAAATGGCTACTGGGTGTTTCCGGAATAGCTTTTCTATATGTCAGTCCGGAGGCTGGAAAGGATCTTTCCCCTGCTGATATAGGATGGTTTTCCCAGAAGAATCCATTTAAATTCGGATCGGAGGAGGTAGAATACGCAGATGGTGCAAGAAAATTCGAGAACGGGACATGGTCCATTCCATCTGTATATGCATCTATTGAGGGAATGAAATGCATTCTTGATCATTACGGTGAAATCGAAAAAGAGGATAGCAGGCTGTTCCAGCATGTGAAGGATGAGCTTCGCAGGCAGGGCATCGCCACATCAACGCCGGAAGAGTCAGCCAATATCGTGGCAATACCCATGAAAAATCCTCCTGAGGCAGAGGCAATACTGAAGGAGAAATATGGAATCGTCACCTCGGCAAGGGCCGAATCGCTCAGAATTGCACCGCACTTTTACAATACATTTGAGGAAATTGACAGGGCTGTGGCTTCTATAAAAAAAGAATTCTTTGTTTGATAGGACCTATAAAATTGCTTTCACTTTTTAAATTTATGATGTGATAGATTTTTTATATATACTGCAGTATGTTATCACTGAGGTCGCTTACAAGTTCAAGTGCAACATCGTTTTTTTTGATTTCATCCATGGAAGTGCTGTAAAGTATCTGTATATAGCTCATTGCCATCATCCTCGGGATAAACTGTGTGAAAATAATCCTGCTGTTTTCAACCCTGATAAAGGTTATGTCCAGATATATTCCCCTGAAGTTGGCCTTCCTCAATAATTTTCCCAGCAGCGGGCTGGTTAAATTGATCCAGTAGCCAAGTTCCTTTCCGGGTATGCTCTCTACTGATCCATTCAATGGAAGCGGTTTCCTGGTAAGCACTGCAATATGGAAGTTATCTCCGGATCCAAAATCATTCACCACACGTCCCAGTGAATCTGATTCCTCCAGCATGGATATAAGCTTTCTGTCCCTGTGTGCGCCGGCAGAAACAGAGAAGCGTACCACGGTTACAGGCCTCTCCCTGTTCCTCTTCTGCAGGATTTCCAGGGTGCCGCTTACCGGATGTATATCCACATTGTTAACCAGTCCGGGGATGGCTGTCATTGGGAGTATGGCATCTGATATTTCCCCTGCAAAGTTGTGCCTGTATGAAACCGGAATATATAACTTTCCATCCTTCAGATATGGCTGGTGGAGCATTGCCGTTTTTATTTTTGCAAGGGCTTCCATAAATTCGGGTATTGCTGTGTTTTCAAACTTTTCTGTGTAAGAAAGGTATCCGGATATGATCTGGAAGGCATCGGGATTGAGCATGAGTTTTTCCTTGAGGGAGCTATCCATGAATGTCTGCATGAATATGCCATCTGGCTCCTTCTTTATAAATACTGTAAAGGTTTTACCTATAAGTTTTAGATTGTCGGCCATGGGCGATTTAATATTCAGTTCCAGCACACACTCAGTATCTATTATTCCTGGGCTTTCATGGATGAGCATTATTTAACTATTAGATTAAACTATAAAAATATTTCAATAAGTAAATATTTTTCATAGAGTACCTTTTCAAAGGCTGTATTCATGCTCCACGGCCACATTGTTATTCCTTCTCTCCTGTTCTATTTCCCTGAGTTCATGGCGTTTGATCTTTCCACTGATGGTTTTCGGGAGTTCATCTGTGAATTCTATGATCCTGGGCTGCTTATAGTATGGGAGAAATGATTTTACAGTTTCGTGTATGTACTTTGCGGTTTCCATATCCGGGCTATACCCTTGCTTCAGAACAATAAAAGCCTTTATTTTTTCATATTTCATTGGGTCCGGAACCCCTATAACAGCAGATTCAAGAACTGCCTCATTTTTTATTATGGCACTTTCAACCTCAAATGGCCCGACACGGTAATCAGAGGTTTTGATCACATCATCTGATCTGCTCACAAAATAGTAATAACCATGGCCATCCCTGTATGCCCTATCACCTGTAAGATAGTAATTGTTGATAAATACATGGCTGTTTTTCTCACTGTCAGAATAGCCCAGGAAAAGCCCGTATGTCCCGGGGTAATCCTTCACAGCCATGTTGCCGATTGTATCTGGTTCTGTTATTTCATTCATTTCATCGTCTACCAGTGCAATGCTATAGGACCCCAGGGGAAGCCCCATGGATCCCGGAATCAATTTTTTTCCGGAGAGGTTTGCCAGCATGGCTGTGGACTCGCTCTGCCCGTAGAAATCCCTTATCTCTGTTCCATATTTTTTCTTCCACCTGTTAATTATCTCTCCATTTAACGGCTCACCTGCACTGACAGTTTCCTTTAGGTTATCCAGTGAGACATCTACGTCCTTCAGGGAAAGGAATTGCCTCCATGCTGTGGGAGGGGCACAGAAGGAATTTACATGGTAATTGTCTATGAGTTTCAGGTATGCGCCTGCGTCAAGCCTTCCTGAATAATCTATGGAAAGAACCGTGGCACCGGTGCACAGTGGCGTAAAGAATGAACTCCATGCAAATTTTGCCCATCCTGGAGAGCTTAAATTGCAGTGTATGTAATCACTCTTTATGCCTATGGCCGTCACCGTGCTGAGCTGCCCCAGTGGATACAAAACTGCACTGTGCCTCACGGCCTTCGGCATCCCTGTTGTTCCGGATGTAAAATACTTCACAAATATGTTATCAGCAGTGATCCTTTCGCCGTAAGCATCAGGAGGCATCTTATCAATATCAGAAAAACTGTTCCATCCCTTCCTGTGCCCTGCAATAATTAGAAGTGGGCTACCTTTAAGTGACTTTTCCAGCTTCCCGGCACTGCCATCATCCGATATTATGACATCGGGTTGATCCTGGGAAAAACGAAAATTTAGTTCATATTCTGTAAGATTTGGTGCCGTGGGTATTACTGTGTAACCTGCCTTTAGGGACCCCATCATGACAGTCCACTGCTCGGGAATCGCACCGGCCATTATGTATATATTAGAACCTTTTTTTATTCCCTTTGATCTGAGAAAATTTATGAATTTATTATAACTGTTTATAAACTCCCTGTAGGAAATCCTTTTCTCAATTCCTTTATCCTTATTTACATATATAATCGCATCCTTCTCTAAATTGCCAAAAAGCTTCTCAAAAATATCCGTAACAAAATTAAGTTCAGTATTTCCATCCAGTGTTTTCAATTTTTCCAGCATTTTATTTCTTTTATCTGTGTCAGAATTTATAAATTCCGTGTAAAAGTTCAGGAAGTCCATGAAAATATAAGAATAAAATGTTTATAAATATTGCTTTTTCCTTAAATATATGTTGTTATATCAAAATTATAATAAATTATTGATGGAATATTTACTCATCGGTGACGCCTCCTGTTGCCTGGTACTCTTTCAGTTTATCTGTGTGGTATCCAGTATTTATTGCAATGAAATAGATTGCAAGGCTCATTATTGCAAATATGATATAATCATATGGATAGGGTATTATATTTATTCCCAGAGAACCGTAGTAAGACATTGTGCCCAGGAGGATGCTGTACACTACAACCCATATTGAGGCCCTTAAATGCAGTAATGCTTTTCCACCTGATAGCCTGTATAATGCAATGGGAGTAACTATAATTACAATAGAAAACACTGCGAAGTACTCAAAGAATGGAAGAAGGGAAAGTGCATATACAATGCCTATGAGTATGAATATTATCCAGTATACCAGTGAAAAAATGGATGCTGCTTTAAGTGAAATCCCGAATGTCTTTCTCCCGTAATTGCTCAGAAGGAATATGGGGAATCCTCCATCAACTATTAACAGAAGCAGGGAAACTATGCTCCATCCTGAAAAGTATACCAGCAATGAGGCGATAACAAATCCCAGTGGGGCCATTACAGTGAGAAATGGTGTTTTATATGGCCTTTCCATATCAGGCGCAGTCTTTCTCAGCGATGTGTTTGTTATACCCGCTGCTAGATAGGCAAATACCGTGAATGATGAATTTATTCCAACAAGGGCGTACCAGCTCGGAAATGGAAGAAGGAACATTGCCCCTATTATAAAGGTTACAACCAGGGATATCCACGGTGTCCTGAACCTTGGATGTATCCTTCCGAAGAAATCCGGTATATAGTTCATCCTGGACATGCCGAAAAGGGACCTTGCCGATGATCCAACGTAAACACCAAGGGTGGCAGCCGATGATATCACTGCAACTATAATCAGGAATATTGAAAATCCAACAAGAAGATAAACATTGGTTGAATTGAATGCATAATAAAATGGATTTGCAGACCATGTTGAAGATAGCAGGGCGCTCCAGTCTCCAACCGGTACACCAGCTGCCTTCCAGTTTATGGCACCTATAAAGGCTATCTGAAGCAGTATGTATGTTGCCATGGCTGCCAGCATGGCCCCTATCATGCCCAGGGGAACAGACCTTTTGGGGTTTTTGGTTTCCCCAGCATAGTCAAGCCCCTGCCTGAAACCTTCATACGAGAATATTACACCTGCAGGCACCATGGCTGCAAATATGGATGATGAACCATACGGAAGAAAGCCGTGTGGAAGTGCAAAGAAATTCCTTGCATGGAATATAAATGCAAATACAAATATGATTGTAAGAATTATTGCAGCCATTTTGAACCATGTCATAATGGCATTTGATTTTCCGAATATATTGACACCCACATACTGGATTATAATA
>JAKAAU010000140.1 GCA_021802165.1 Thermoplasmata archaeon | reverse complement strand
GATCCAGTTCATGGAAGAATTCCGGCTGGCCTATTATAATGTAATCTAAACCGGTTAAACCTATTTTTGAAAAGTATTCTCTATGGTGCAATCCGGGGAATTCCTTCTCTATATCATTAAACTGGAACCGGTTATAATTTTTATCCGGGTCCCTGAGTTCAACAGGAGACCTGCTTTTTAATGCAAGGCTTGTTTCAATTTTTAATACTGTATTTCCCATATTCTCTGATGTTTTATCGTCAAATCCGTATAGAATGAACATATTTTTTATATGATTTATGTATTGCGCCCTTATTTCCTTAAATGAGTCATCAAAATAGTAATCACGATTTGGCAATGATAAGCCATCCTGATTTAGATAACATGCGTAAACAGAACTGTTCTTCTCATCGGGCATGGAGTCAAATGAGAACAATCCTGAAATGCCCATAGTATTGAATTCTCCTAATGTTTCAATAATATTGTTTTTGCTATCTATCCTATCAATTATTTCCATAAATCTGCTTACTGGCTTAAAACCATTCTTTTCAATTTCATCCACATCCATAATAGATATGTAAAAATCACCAAGGGCCCTTTCCGCATGGTTCTGGCTATTTTGTGCACATGATTCTAAAATTTTCCCAAGTATAAAGTTATTCCATTCCATAAGTTCAGTGGATGCGTCATACACGTATTTGTCTTCAGGTACAGGATGTGATTTTACCCACTTTCCATATGAATATATTGAAAAATCTTCCATAGGGTCATATGATTTATCTACATAATTTATGCAAAAAACGGGTTTTTCAGGTTTCTCTTTCTCAGATATAATTGGTATTCCGTCTAATCTACCGGCCATAATACCTGATAATCGTATTTCTATTAATCTTTTCATGAAATTTTTATTCTATTGGCAAAAAGAGGGTCTCATTCATCTGGAACTCTCAATTTTTCAGCTCTTGACGATGCAACATAGATTAAGAATGGTGAGACAATATTTGCAATAGGGATAATATATAGTATTGCACCTAACTCTCCAACTTCCTGGTGTACCATTCCTGAAAACCTATATAAACCGATAAGAATGTATATAAACCCAACTAAAGCCAGCACTGAAATAATTAAAACAATTAACGCCGATATAAGTAAAAGCACCAGAAAAACATGTGCTAATGTGCTGGATGAAGAAAGGGCTGGAAAATGAATGTTTTGGTTAGAAGCCGGCAAGAATGCGAGTATAAATACATAAACAATAATAAATATAATATATAACATAATAACATATTTTGAATATGAAAATGGTTTGGAGAAACATGTATCCAGACCCTTGAAATTTCGAAATCCTTCTCTATAATTGGCTATGCCGAATGTCAATATAATTAAGCCAGCAAGGCTTATTAACATTAATGTGTAAAATATATAATACTCTCCTGCGGGCATATGCAGGCCATTTGATGTTACCGAATTTATAATTCCTGTGAACCGGGATATAAACAGGAATTCCAGAATATATAGGGGAATGTCCAGAATAGCAACGATAATTGCATATATAGAACCTCTTTTTATGTATCCAATTCCAGCCCTGCTCAGATTTTCTACTGTATTATCCATTTAATAACAATTGATATCGCTAAAAGTAGATAAATTTTTTCTATTAAACTATGGAAATTACATCAAATTGAATTGTGTGATTATTCTTTTAACTGAATGTAATTGCTCTAGCCATTAAATATGGTAAATTAACATGCCTGATGTTTACGCATTTATTTCTTCTACAGGTATATTTTCCCCGGTTTCATACCCGAAAACATACTATGAAGCCGCACCGATTACACCTACGGCCCGGACAAATATGTTAAAGAGTATATATGAGTTAAGGGAAAGGAACACTTTAGTATATATAAATTTTATAAGCTATTGAATATTCATTAATATTATTCGAAATCCCTGGATTTATGGTATTTCAATAACTTATTCTTTTTTCGGGGCAATATTATTATGCGTTTTAAAGAGGCTTTTCAGTACCTTGAAATCCACAAAACCTATCCATAGAAGCAATATACCGAAGAATTCTGCGTAGTATAGAAAAGCCGGGAATTCAACAATATATAATGTACCTGCAACGCTCACTATTATAACTCCTACAACAATGCTTAACAATTTTGGATTCTTTGTCTTAACATAACTGCTCAGAGAGATTAAGATAAGCAGAATAGCCGCCGGGAATGTTACAGTTATCGACGATATGGATATTAATATAGGGAGGACCCCATATACAACACCATGGGTTACTATATCTCCCACGTGGGAAATTAGTGCAGAAACTATAACGAAAACAGTTGATATTATCATATAAATGCCATAATAAATTGTAATATTATGCTTTTTAAGAAGCAGAACTGACCCGAGGGCAAGGAGTTCCACAAGTACTGATACCAGAATTAGATATGATTTCATCAACAGAGATGTCTCATAATTTGTTGAGAATACAACTTCAAGCGCTACTGAAATTGAAAATACCCAGAGTCCTAGGGTCCATGCCAGTAAATTTAATTGTTTCTTCCTTATATAATTTGAGGAAATTAAAATCGACAGCCCTAAGCTTAAAATCAAAATAACTATAGTTGATATTACTGCTAAAATATACATTTAAACTTCACCTTTAATACTTTACTTTTACTTACCACATCCTATTATTTTTCATATAAGACATAGCCTGACATATTATGTTAAACATTTATTTAAATATGTTTAAATGTTATTACGGACGAATACTATCTAAGAATTTACAGAATTTCAAATGGCGTAATTGCCGAAGCTTACCCGCAATAGAAATATACAATGTAAACAGGATTACAGAATAATGTATTGCTAGGTATCTGCACATATATATTTTTATCACATTAAAGGTATATAAAGTATAGTGTATTAAATTGCATTTAAAATGGCTTGAAAATTAAATATTGTACGGTGAATTAATCGTTTCTACGCAGCTTTTTAGTGTTTCTTTTGCCATTTCTATCCAGGTTTCACGATCAATTGGCGAGGGATCTATAGCTTTAGCCATAGGAGGAATTGCAACGTGTCTATATACTATTCTCTTATTATTTTTATAATTAAAACCACCTGACTCGCATGGATTGTGTCTAAGGCTGTCTGAGGGGCTCCGGTGGCAACACCGAGGGATGTATAAATAAGCTTCTGCCCGACTGGCGAGGGCAATGCCATCATTTGAAAGGACTGGTTGGGGTTGTTCCCTGAGGTCAACTTCCCTATTGTGCTCCGTTCCCGCAAGGAGCTGTCAGTGGAGTGCTTGCCAGCAAATCTTTCCTGAGCCTTTTACCTGTGCTCTACCGGAGCATAGAGGCGTTCCCAACCTTGTTACACAAGTCCTTCCGGAACAAGGATGTACTCAGGATTTACTGGCATAACTTGCTTGAAAGTAGTATTATGCCTGAATATCGCTATCCATCCATTCCCTCGTGAATCCATGCATTGGCCAAAATCATATTGGTAAGTGGATTTGGATGTACCCCGTCGTTGGATAATCGTTTCGCGCCAGTTCCACTCATGTATGCATCTAACCATGCCTGTGTGTGTACAAATCGAGTTTTATACCGGATGCTTATTGATTCCATTATGTGCGCATAATACAGTGTTTCCTGACGCATTACATTGTCTAAAGATGCTATGATATAAAAAGGTGACATTAATATAATACCTTTTACGTGATGAATAGTTCTTTTTATCAATGTGTTTATGGTTGTTGCATATTCAACAGGAGATATTAAGGAAAGGTGATCGGATGGCTGATCAAAATGCCTCCATACATCATTAATTCCAATCATGATAGACACCCAGTCCGGATTTTGACTTATAACATCGGAATTCCATCTATATTTTAAGTCTCGAATAGTGTCGCCCGCTATTCCCATATTTACAATTTTCTGGTCAATATCAGGATATAAATAACCTAAAAGGGCATCTATATAAGAAACATATCCATTGCCTAAGCCCCAGAGATATCTGCCAACAGGGCGTTCACGATTGGAGTCTGTCACAGAATCACCTATCATCAGTATAGTATCCTTATTATTTAATATCATTTAAAGCGTTACTTCCTTTTTATTATACCCTTTGATTTCCCATTATTTGATTTCTCACTTCCGTTAATCATAAGAACTCATTTAAGGTGTTATATTTTATATCTGGATATCCATTTAAGGTTATCAGGAACACCGTGGCTATCTATTATTTCCTTATAAATTAGTGCACTCGGCCTCATATACCTTTCCTTTGTTTCCATATTTACCTTAAATAAGCCAAATTTTTTTGAGAAACCAGATGCCCATTCATAATTGTCTGTCAATGACCAGTGATAGTAACCTTCTACTATTGCACCGTCGCTTATTGCACGTTCTATATTATAAAAATGTGATAAAATGTAATTAGACCTGTATCTATCCATATCATCAGCTAATCCATTTTCAGTAATAGTTATAGGTATTTTATATCTATTATGATAATCCATTATTATATTATATATGCCTTCAGGATATATTTCCCAACCGGTATCACTCACTGACCTATTATCCAGAGAATTTTTGATATCCCCACAGTAATGGCCATAACCTTTTAATATTTCCCAACCTGAGTCATTTCTTTTTATAACATCCCTGCTATAATAATTCAGTCCAAGCCAGTCAACTTTGTTTTTCATATCACTACGTGTTTTTATTGGTTTTCCATCGTTTGTTAATTCGTGGTACCATGACAAATCACCATTAATTATGGAATCAAAAAAGGAATACCTGTTAAAAAATTTAGCCTTATCAACTATATCATTATCGCCATCTATAGATTGGATATCACCATTTGCAAATATTATGCCCACAGGTTTTTGTGA
>JAKAAU010000139.1 GCA_021802165.1 Thermoplasmata archaeon | reverse complement strand
TCTGCTATGCATTCGTTCAATGATTTTCCATATAGCTTTGAAATGACTATAGCTATGGCGGAATGGTCTACTGAAGTTGAAAAAAGGCTCTTAATAAAGGTTAATTTTCTTAATTCTTCCAGTGTCCTTGTATAATGTTCAGGCATAATATTGAGTTAACTATTAATTATACCATTTAACCGTAAAACTTTTATACGGCATTATGATAATATAAATATGGTAAAAACCACAATCAATCTTGATGACGAAATTTATGCTGAAATTGTGAGAGAATCTATTGAAAAATATGGGAGTACTAAGAATATGTCTAAGATTATTAATCAACGCCTTGGGAATAAGAAATCCGATACAGGTAAGAGTGGAAAGCGAATTACATTCAACGTCAGAGAAGACCTTGCGTCTCTTGATGCAGACAAAGAGATAAAAAAAGGTTGGAAAGCGAGGGATAGATGACATTAGTGGTGGACACAAATGTCCTGGTATATGATGCTATAGAAAACTCTCCACAGCATGGCCGTGCAACTGAGATTATAAATGAATCGGAAAATATGATAATAAATTCCCTTTCAATTATTGAAATTGGATTTGTTCTTCCAAGATATGGAATAAATAATAACAGTGTCGGGATGAAACTTGAAGAATTATTGCACAGCGATTATTTCATGGTTTCCTGGCTATCCGAAAGGATGCTTGAGGGGACATCTACATTCATAGTTGAAAACAACTTCAGTTTCAGGGATTTCAATGACTGGATAATTGCATATGACGCGCTTTCCCGAAATGCTCCCCTAGTGACTTTTGATAAAAAACTATCCAAGCAATGCAAAAAAATCGGAATAGAAATTATTGAGTGCTAGTTGATAGAACGAAGTACAGGGAAAATGAGAGTCTCCAGTATCCTTTAATTAAGGGTGCTTTAGAAACATGAACCATCACTTTATTTCATTAACATAGTCTGATAGAGCCCTGCTGTATTCGGGCAGCATACCCTGATTACTAGATAGGATAAAATTGAGGGCATACTTAAGAGCCTTATCAGCTTGCCCGGATCTGAAAAGAGCAATGCATAGAAATTCCAGTGATGCGGGGTCTGCTGTATCCTTATAAACTCCATCTAGAATAGCTATTGCACTTTCATGTTCGCCTATTACACTTAATGAACTCCCCAACTGCATTTCAGCCTGTATTTTCATTTTGCCCGGAAGTCCCAATTTTATTGCCTTTTGATAGAGTGGAATTGCCTCGGTTTCCTTACCCAGAAAATCCAGAACATTGGCATATTCAAACAGGTAAGCAGCATTTTCGCTGAAATCATCATAGGATTCCTGGAAAATTTTCAACATGATTTCCGGTTTGTCCTGATACTTCCAGGCTTCTTCTATAATATTGTTCAGACTTTTCATTTATTTCCATCTCTCAAAAAGCTTTTCAATTTGTTTCCTCCTTGCTTCTCTAGATTCCTCTATGCGATTTCTCATGTCATTTGCTTCCTCATTTGAAATAGTGCCTCTCAATTCAAGTAGGATAATAGTTGAGAACAGCCTGTTTATAACAGCGGTAAAACTTTCATTTTTACCTTTTAATTTTTTTAATTTGTTGTATGCTTCATCTGAAATTGATATATTCTTGCTGGGCATTATAATATCTATATGTATATATATTTTAAACTTTACTAAATTGGGTTAATTAGCAGTTATTTATTCTTCAGTGGAAAAATTAAACGGATTAAAAGCATACAAAAAGATGACTTGCGATAAACGGCTGGATGCACTCCCTGAAGGTGATGAGGAGGGAATGTATACTGAGAATTTCAGAAGTTCTTTGCTAAGAAGCCTCCTTGATCTGAAAGATAACAAAACATACACATTAGAAGAAGTAAAGAAACAGTTGGGAATTCAGTGACCAACTTTGAAGTTAAATATTCAGAAGAATATTGTTTCCCATCTTAGAGGCCGGGAGAATTATCCAGGAAATAGAAAGTACCATCTAGCGTAGCCCACAATTCCCATAGATACACGAGAATAAAAGAAAAAATTTTTAAAGCAAAAACTAACTCTTGACTTTTAGCTTGCTTCCAAATGCCGTTGTGAGTGTTTCTTTGTATTGAGAAAATATTTCATCTGTCAATTTTCCCCTTCCATGGAAGTTGCAACGAACAAGGTGGAACTTCAGCTTCTTTCTATTCGCATGCAAAAGAATCTCAGGAAGGGAAACTACCGTTCCGCCGCTTAATTCTGCCTTATCTACGGTTGAATAAGGAATAACTGTATATTGAGGTGGTACTTCTGAGAGCTTTGTTTCCAGGTTATCTTCTATTTCTTTGCCTCTTCTGGTATTCTCCATAACTATGTTTTCAGCCTCTTCCTGGGTAACCTTATAATTGGAATAATTGCCAACAACAGGCGCCATTCTTTCGGGATTACTCATAGTTATATGCCACATATCGGAAAGCCTTTCCTTTGCACTCATTGTCAAGAATTGATACATTTCATTATCGGTGAAAATGAGATAGTAGGTGTCATCCATATGGGCAGCATTATCTATTGAACCAATAATTTTTACCATAATGAAATATAATTTATATTATGTATTAAATTTTGCTGTTTAAATTCATAGCCATTATCTATATTGGGATAAGAACTGTTTTTGTGTATAATTTCTTCAGTAAAATGTATTATTTTAGGGATAATTTCAATAGGTACGTTTATTCATCTGAGAGAATGCAATTAACATGATGATATAAGTATTTCAGAACATGGTTAATTATTAAGATAACCATGGCTATTCATGATACGATAATAAGAAAATAATGCTTGCCTCCCTGCAGTCCCGGATCAAGCTTGATTGCAGACTACTTCATTCATTGGCAAAAAATAGATTTCATGCTTTACTGGACATATTAAGCAGGGCATAATGAATATTAATTAAAGCTTATAGATCGGTGCTAACAACACAATTTTTGGTAACGTTTTTATAATGCACCACTTACTTATTTTAACTAACATTTATATATATCCACAAATTATATAATTGGAAAACTATGACGGATATTAAGTGTAGAAAGTGCGGGGAAATATTCAAAAAACCACGGTGGGGATTTAAGCCTCTGGAATATAAAGCAGGAATGAAGATGCCGGGGGGACTTGTAGCCCTGGGCGCGATTATTGTGTGCCCGATATGCGGTTTCGAAGGCCAGTTAAAAGAATATGATACTGTTTAAATTGCATTCCATTAAAAAGTATTGAAGTTACAGGCTGCCTAGAATATATCTCAAAGAAGCAAATTCAAAATTATAAATTTTCTAACTTCTAAATTATATATGCAAAATAAAAAACTTGCATCGGTATCAATGAATTCCATGATACGACTATCCATTGAACCTGAGAATATCAAGGAAGATGTTGAGGAAAGAACACTGTAAGATTTGTTTATCTTCTCTTGTATTTATAATGGCAGTTTCTTCCAGTCCATCAGGTCCTTATCGTTCAGGGATCTAATTTCAAGCTTCTCCAGAATATCCGTAAACAGGTCATCGCTAATTGAACCAGCATAAACCTTTTCTTCAGAGTGCCGGAAGATGGCAGACCGTATGGCGCTTGCGGCTATAGTAGACTGGAGATGCGAATCCACAACAGAATCGTCCTTTATCTGCTTCGAATAAGTGCCCGATATGTCGTCCTTCTTTATGTCCTCAAGCAGGTCATCAACAGTGACTTCAAGTTTCTTGTTATTCTCTTCTGCCAGTACTACACGGACTTTGTATGTAGGCTCGAAATCAATCTTATCATCACCCACCTTGAACCAGTTCTTCGCATCCTTTTCAAAGAATACTTCAGCCAGTTCCTTTGCGACATGCTTGGGATTTAAAAAATCAACTCCAGAAGTTAAATCATAAGTAACCATTGAACCATCCCCTGAAACTTTTCTGCATTTTTCAATATCTGACTTGAGTTTATCATCATTTGCCATAAATATACATTACAGTTTTACCTAAAAAGGTTTTTCATAAATGCATTCTGGTATTTTCAGAAAATTTAGCATGACTTTCTGGATGAGCTCGACAGTGCAATAGCGGTAGATGCCTTGCCCGTGCCCCGGCAAAAAAGGTATTTATTTCAACGTGCTATTTACAATTGAAGGGTATACGTTCCTGACACCTTCTGTAGCTTCTATTTCCGCTATGCATTCGTTCATTGATTTTCCATATAGCTTTGAAATGACTATAGCTATAGCTGAATGATCTCCAGAAGTTGAAAAAAGGCTCTTGATAAAGGTTAATTTTCTTAATTCTTCCAGTGTCCTTGTATAATGTTCAGGCATAATATCAAGCCCCAGTATTGCTTCTTCCAGGCCGAGGCGCTTGCCCTGGAGCCTTGTTGTATATGCTATAATTTGCTTGTCTGTTTCCATCTTCTGCAGATGGTTTCTTATAGTCCCAGGACTAACATTGCATAATTTAGCAAGGTCACGTATGGACAATTTTGAGTTGTCAATCAGATACCGGGCAATTTCCGTGTCCAGTTTATCAACCATATTAGTATATTATAATAAAGAATAAAAATTTATGTTTTATAATTTACATTTACTGAACATTCGTATAATTAAATAAGTATAATTGGTAAGTATAATTATACATATACACAAAGTATTTATACAAACATACAATTAAGAGTTGATAAACATGGAAAACAGAATGCCTTTAATTGGAGAGAAATTCCCTGAAATGGATGTTGTTACAACACAGGGAAGCAAGAAGTTGCCTGACGACTACAAAGGAAAATGGTTTGTCCTATTCAGCCATCCAGGAGATTTTACTCCAGTATGCACCACTGAGTTCTTTTCATTTGCACAGAGAAATGATGAATTCACTAAATTAAATACTGAATTAATAGGATTGAGTGTTGATTCAAAAATATCAC
>JAKAAU010000138.1 GCA_021802165.1 Thermoplasmata archaeon | reverse complement strand
CTCATCCAGGCCGCCCGGGTTATAATTTACCGGATTTATGTAATATGATAGGTCCTCCTCTTTGCATGATTCCATTAAAATATCTACAGGCATATCAATATGCCCTACACCTTTCTTCGTTATAGCTTCTCTGCAGGCCTTCCATATTAAATAATGTGCATTGTCCGGTGTTATAATTCTCGCGTTGAAGACAGAAACGTCCTCAAATAATTTAACCAGGTTTACTTCCTGAAAATAATCATGATGCAACAGTTCTGTTTCCACCTGGCCTGTTAAAGCTATTACAGGAACATGCTGCGTTTTTGCATCATATAATCCATTTAGCAGATGTATTGAACCTGGGCCTGAAGTTCCCATACAGGCCGACAAATTCCCCGTATATTTTGATTCGTATGAAGCACTGAGGGCACCCCCTTCTTCATGCCTTACCTGAACATATTTTATATCTTTATTTCTCCGTATTGCATCGATTATAGGATTTAGAGAATCCCCTGGAATTGCATATATTCTTTTTACACCGAAGTTTACGAGTGTTTTAATTATGACATCGGCTACAGTTGGCATAATATATTAATAATTTTATCTTTTATAAATCCTTGTGTTTAATACATTTATTAACTTCTTAACGGGAATCTCCATGATACGGGTAGGCCTGGCAAATGGTATCGGCAGTGTTATAGTATATCCGGTTAGCACAATAGGTGCTGTTTGATATTTTAGAATTATATTTCCGTTTATGTAACTGGTTTGCTACCAGGTACACAGTTTTATACCCGGTTCCATTGTACATTTTAATGAACATACAAGGCATACAAGTTATTTGCTTATGTGTTTCTGGCATAAAAAATAAATTTTAATTTTATAACATTTTTGATTCCAGGTCATCGAGGCTGAAGTTCCCGCCTTTGAGCTGGGTTTTTAGCATTTTCTTGAAATTTCTGTTCTTTTTTATGCTTTTCATGTTTTTCTTCATGGCGTTATATTCTTTAAGCAACTGGCGTACATTTTTCTCTCCCTGGCCGGAGCCAGCGGCAATTCTTTTGATACGTTTTGCATTCAATACATCAGGGTTTTCCAGTTCATAGAATGTCATTGAATCGAGTATTACACGGTAAAGTCTTAATTTCTCATCTGCCTGGTCCAGTTGCGATTCGTCAAGTTTGTTCCCTCCCGGCATTTTTCCAAGTGGGAGTGCTCCGAAGAATTTCTTAAGCAACCCTGGCTTAGCAAATTTCTCCCAGACATCATACATATCCTTTAAATCAAATTTCCCTGACATAAGTTTATCCAGTGAGGCTTCAGCTTCTTCTTCAGTTATGTTTGTTTCCTTTACTACTTCCATAAGGGCATCTATATCGCCCATACCCAGTAGCCTTGACAGGAACTTTTTCGGATTAAATATCTGGATATCATCCATATGTTCCCCGGTTCCAATAAAATAGACAGGAGATTGTATATCTGCAACCGCACTCAACGCACCGCCAGCCTTTCCAGTACCATCCATCTTGGTAATAATTACTCCATCTATGTTTACAGCATCGTGGAGAGTCTTTGCCTGCGGGCCAGCCTGCTGTCCAAGTGTTGCATCTATAACAAAGAGTACCGTATCAGGATTAATTTTCTCCTTAATTTCATGTACTTCATCTATTAATTCCTGGTCCAGTGAATCCCTGCCGCTGGTATCAATAATTTTGATTTTGAAGTCTGCAAGTTCCTTTATGCCGTTTCTAACTATTTTAAGGGCATTTTTTTCTCCCTTTTCACCGTAAAATCCAGAATTTACATCCCCGGAAATCTGCTGGAGTTGTTCAAATGCGCCTGGCCTGTGGACATCAGCAGCTATCAGTCCTGTGGATAAGCCTTTCTTCATAAAAAGTCTGGCAAGCTTTCCTGCTGTTGTTGTTTTACCATTTCCATATAAACCCACAAGCATAATTGTCTGGGGCTTAAGATCGAAATTGGAATCTGTGCCAAGTATTTTTAGAAGCTCTTCGTAGATAACACGTATAATATAATCCTGCGCTGTCATGCCTGCAGGTGGCTTTTCATTTAACGCCCTTTCCTGAACTGTATTGGTTAACTTTAAAACGAGTTTAACATTCACATCAGCTTTTAATAAAGCTCTTTGAATTTCTTTTGTGACCTCCTTTATAGTGTCCTTGTCAATAAAACTTGAACCGGAGATTTTACGCATAATGCTCTTAAGTGACTCTGATAAATTGTCTAGAACCATAAGCAAACATCAAAATATATTATTTAATTTTTTGTAAAATTCTATAGAGAATATAATTCAGTATTCTCTCCATCTATGCCCGCAGGACTCACATGTATAAAACTTTGTTTCAGGTTCATCTGCAGAACGTGTTTGCTTGAGGAGATAATAGGCTCCTGTATGATGGCATACAGGGCACACGGCATCGCTATCAAGTGGTTCCGCATTTACCTCCTTGGCAACCATTATAATTTCTTTATCTGAACTCTTTGATATAATTTTCTGGTCAGCTGTTCCTGCTTTTGGAATTTCATTGCCACAACTGTTGCAGACATATTTATCCCTTGATGGTGTCATAAGTGCACCGCATTTAGAACAGAACATATGTACTCTATTTCAAAACAATATTTAAACATTGTTTGTTCCTGGATTTCTATGGATAACCGCAGTATACATACTCTGATTATTTCCCGATGCCTGTAACATTACACTTAGATTTAGATACCTTTAATAATTAATTTAACGATTCCTGATTATGACTGCAGAGGAAATATTAAAAAAATACAGGGATATCGCTGTCGTAGGTATTTCTGATAAGCCTGATAGGGCCAGCTACCAGGTCTCAAAGTACCTTATGGAAAACGGATATAACATAATTCCCGTTAATCCGGTGCTGGAAAACTGGGAAGGAAAAAAGGTTTATAAGGATGTAAAGTCCATTGAGGGTAACGTGGATGTTGTCGATATATTCCGCAAACCTGAATTTGTTGAAGAAATAGTGAAAGATGCAAAAGGAAAAGCCAGGGTCATATGGATGCAGGAAGGAATAGTAAATGAAGATGCAAAAAAACTTGCAATGGATATGGGAATGGAAGTTATAATGGATAAATGCATGAAGAAAGAACATCAAAAATTAAATAAATAATAGAAATACTGGATTAAGCTGGGATAGCCTAGCCCGGTAAGACGGTAGATTCGAAATCTACTGCTAGAAATAGCTCGGGAGTTCAAATCTCCCTCCCAGCGCTTTTAAAGTTCTAATAAATATATATACAGCATAATCATATTTACCTATGAAATCGAATATTGTTATAGCAGGCGTTGGCAGGGGAATGGGGAGTTCTCTCGCATATTATCTAAAGGATGCAGGTTACAATGTTTTTTTAATATCCCGTGGAAGCAATGTAAAGGAAGTTGCCGGTAAAACTGGATGCGAATTTTATAATGCGGATTTGAATTCATATCCACAATGCGTTGAAGCTATTAAGGCAGCAGACCGATCAATGGGGGGCATAGATGCGGTTATCAATGTAGCAGGAAATTATTATTCAAATAAAAGTATTGAAGAAACCGAGCCAGAAATGTTCGTGGATGCTATTTTGAATAATGCAAGGACATTTTATAATATTGCCCGTGCAGCAATTCCTTTGCTTAAACGGCAAAAACATGGCTCTATAATAGGATTTTCCGCATCAGAAAATGTGTATTATAATTCAAATCCTGGATATGCAGCAGGAAAGGGGGCAGTTTATTTCATGGTGAAAAGCCTCGCCAGGGAACTAATTAAATATAACATAAAAGTAAATGGAGTTGCTCCAGGATTTATAGGGAAGAATGATGATGAAATAGAATCAAATGTGGAACTTGGAATAACCAGGAGATATCCGCCTGATGATATTAACAGGACTATAGAATTTCTGATCAACTCTGAAATAGTAACCGGAGAGATTATACCGGTAGCCGGGGGCCACGACATAAATTTGAATTCTGGCATATAAATGTATAATTACAGTGAATGATTTAATAACACAATGTTTCCTGTTAAATTATACATCCTATACAATTAATATATTTATTAAAATATATTTGTGCATACACACATTTAATTTTTACGATCCCGTAGCAGAAAGCCCACCGCTTCAGCTGTAGGAGTATGTCAGGGGCAAGTTAATCAAAATTTTATACTCTGTGCCTATAATTATTGCAGTTCCTTATTCTCTGAATCCTTTTACATTTTTAAGAACATGAAAACATACGATTCAGACATAATAATTATTTTTTCTTCATGTTGTGTATAACGCTTAAATTACCTCTGTATCAGTGCCATGGGCAGGCATCGGGTTGCCGGCATATATCTACTCAACTGCGGGTTTATCGGTACTCGCGAGCTTTAATAGAATTTCCCTCTCAGTGATTGTGCCTGTACATTTTCCTGCTCCGTCAACAATTGAAAGAATATTTACATTATTTTCCTTGAGAATTCTGACAGCATCTGTTACCTCATCATTAACACTTATGTTGACAACTTTTTCAAGATGCATCTGATTTACTTTCCCACGGTCGATGGCGTCTTTAGGAAGGAGAAGTATGTCTATTACATACAATGTGCCAACAGGCTTCATGTTCTCATCCAGAACTATTGCATAGGGTATGTTTTTAGATAGTAGTTTTTCCAGAGCAGACCTTAATGGATCGTTAATTCCAACAATTACATCAAGGCCAGGTATTCTTGCATCCATAACCTTTATGTTCATTAGATTTTCAGCCAGTATTCTCCCTTCTTTGCTGATATCCATCATATCATCTGAGGTTTTTAATGTAATTGCCTTGACTTCGGACAATATAAATCCTACCACAATCCATACAAGAAACAGTAATGTGTACCATGATACTGTAGAATATGCTGAATAGACAAGCACTATAGAGCTGATAATAAGATCG
>JAKAAU010000137.1 GCA_021802165.1 Thermoplasmata archaeon | reverse complement strand
AAAATTACTTTTTTAAAATAAATTAAATAATATAAATCATATATATCTCTCGCTTTTTTCCTTGTATATATTGCCCTTACTTTTTCTGCTGCCACTTCATCAAGATTCATTCCTGATAATATTCTTATTGGCAAATTATATTCTGGAAAATCAAAATTTAATGCCATTGCCTGTTTAATAATTTTCTCTCTTCTACTTATTTCAATATAAACAGGAACCATACTCAAAATATTTGTATACAATGGCCCTTCTGAAAGGAGCCTGAATGATAATGTTATATTATCATTTTTAACAATTTTTAACTCATTATTAATCCCCTGTAATTTCAGCTCCTCCGAAACTTTATCAGGCAAATTACCTTTTAACATTGAATTTTCTGTAAAATCAAGATCCTCTGAAAATCTTCGTAAACCATGGAAAAGCCATAAATATGTGCCACCTTTAAATATCAAAGGCTCATTATAAATTGCATTTAAGACTACTGAAAGCATATACCTTTTTTCCTCCTGCCATGGCCTTAGACCATGCAATTTTGATAGTTTTATTATATCATCCTTATCAATCATTTTAATATCTCCATGATTTTTTTTATTTTTCTTATTTTAATATTCTTTAAATTCCGAATAAGATCTGAAAAGTCTATATTATTTTTGAATTCATTAATATCATTTTCTGAAAAAATATTCAGATATAATCCATCAAAGACTGCTTTATCTGGATTCGCAACAAAAATATAGCTATTATTATAATTATACCGTTTATATCCGAAAAATAATTCAGGCTTTATTTTATGATATGATATTCCCAATTTATTGTAATTTATTGAGTTTATCGTAGTAACACATTCCACCTTACCAGGAACCTGCTGCGCCAATTTATGGAATAGTAATGCAGAATTTGTAGAGATATACGATGGATAAATTAATTGTGATGCCATAATAAAATCGTCATTAATAAATGAAATTTTCCCGTTTACAGGCTTAGTTGCAAGGTTATTCCTAACTAATCTGTTCATGTATACAATAGCTACTTTATTGTTTTTCTGGATTAGATTTGCAAATTCATTTACATTATATACCGAAACATTATTTTTCAATGCCATATCCCTGATTTTGTATAATGTCAATTCTTTCATCATACCACAATAACAATATTGTTATATATACGTGACTTAAATACTTTTTCCCTGATTATTCGTAAAATTACGTATTCTTCATGTATAATAATTTGGAAAAATATAATAAAAAATTGGCAAATGTTAAAATTTTATATCGTAATTGTTTTATTTAATTATATAATCAATAACGGTATCTTTAACAGTATAAAACGGAACAATTACATTCAATAAACTTTCCATTTCTGTATTCCAGATCTCCCCTATTGAAATTACTTTTTCCAGGAATTCATCTATATTAAATCCTTGAACTTGCGTATATTTTTGCAGTTTGTAATTTATCATTTCTATATTTATTTTAACATTGTATTTTGTGATTAGGAGCCATAAATCATATAAATCCCTGGCAACAGGGTTTTTTCTCTCCATAATTGCTTTTATTTTTTCTGCTGCGAATTCTTCTGCCTCTAATGTCAAAAGGAAATAGGGCCTTATTTCTGGATAAATTGTAGTTCTTAAAACCTTTTTAGGATTATAAAATGGCCGTACATACAAATTTATATCCAGTTTTATGGTCTGTATCGCTCTCACACTATGGGACATTTCATAAAAAGGCCCTTTAATTTTTAAATTATATCTAAGCATATCTCTTCTTTTAAGGGTACTATACTCTATAGGATAAAAATTATTAACTTCTTTAATAGCTTTTTTAACTCTATTTTCTACATCAGTTGTATCATAACTTTTATCAAAAATAAAATTAAGATCCTCTGAAAATCTCCCGGAACCATAAACTTTTGAAATAGCAGTGCCACCGATAAATATTATATCATTAACTGGACTAATATAAAAAAGACTGTTTAGAACAATTTCCTGAAGATAATCCTTTTCTGTACTGTACGAATTTTTAAATCCCATAATTTTTGTGTAATCTTTCCATTTCTTGATTTCAATATTATCCATAAAATTACCGCCTTTTATTAATTAATGCCAGAACTATTTCATATGTTTTTTTTGAGTGTATTTTTTCTGAATAAAATAATAATCTTTCTATATCTATTAATTTATTATCAATGCCATTATCAAGAGCTTCTTCTATATATGCAATGGGTGGGTTTGCTAAATACACAGAATCAACTATTGCTTTCTCCGGATCTGAAATAGAAATATATGTATTTTTATCTATATGGTAACCGTAGATTTTTGTATTCTTTAATGTTATAAATTTTATTTTATACCCTTCAATTTCTATATCCTTGTGCCTTTTTGATGAAATAACATATATTGTATCGTATATCTGAGTTACAAGGTTATAATAAGAAAAAGCAGACGATATCCCTATATAGGATGGTTCCAGAATATTAGAGGCTATTGCAAATATATCTGTTCCTGGCAGATAGAACTTATTCCTGCCTGCTCTTTTTGCATAGCCGTGTTCTACTAAACGGTTCGCCACCAGTGATGAATACTTTATATTGCTATTTTCTATTATTTCTATATCATATGTTCTGAACACGCCTTTATAGTCATTTTTAATTGTATCAAGTAAGTTTATTGTATTCATATTTCAATATTTTAATTAAGTATATAGCACTATTGTTTATCATAATTGATAAACTATATGTTATAATATTTTTTTAAAATATGTTGTCTATTGAATATAGAAACACTGCAATTCACGGTAAAAACATCCGGAAGTAATGTATATCCATGGTTTTCAAATTATGATTTGTTACAATAATAAAAATAAATTTAACTTTTAACAGTGATATCACTGCTTCTCCTTTCCTCTTTCCCCCGCGAGAATGATAGAAAAGTACCTAACAGTAGTATTGCCATAGAAACATATAACGAATAATGTATTCCTGACATAAATGATGTAGATACACCACCCACAAGTTTGCCAACGCCTGCAAAAACTTCAAACGCAACGCTTCTGGGTACGCTCAGGCTGGCAATGGAGACCGAGATAACAAAACTTCCCAGCATGCCTATATTTGCCAGGGTGCGAAGGAAACCGGAAGACATCCCGTAAAGTTCTTTTGGGGAATTTGCCATAACCGCACTGTTGTTAGCAGGGAAGAACATTGATGAGCCCGTGCCTGAAATCCCTGAGGCAATTAAAACTATGTAAAGCGTGGAATTCACAGTAATTAATGAATAAACGATAATAGCACCAGCCATCATTAAAAGCCCCACAGTTGCCGGTATACGGGAACCTATCCTGTCTGCAAGCCTCCCAAAATATGGGCCAAGCATGCTGCCTATTACATATCCTGGCAATAACAGCAATGCACTGTCGAATGGGGATAATCCCCTCACACCCTGCAAATACATTATAATAATAAACACAACTGCTAAAAATCCCAGGCTCTGAAAAAAGGATGCAAATAATGAATAAGACAATATCTTAATCCTGAACACTTTTAATGGCAATAACGGCTTTGCAACTTTTGTTTCTATGTATATGAACAGTAAAATCAAAAGCGCTCCAAAACCCATTAATGCGAGGTTAAATGTTGTAATGCCGGAAGTTGAAATATTTACACCCGCATATGATATGGATATTAGAGCAGCTCCAAGTGTTGACATACCTGGCAAATCAAGTTTGTTCCTTACCGGTGTGCTCCTGTTAATGAATTTAATCGCGTAATAGATAGCAAATATGCCTATGGGAACATTTATGTAAAATATATATCTCCACCCAATAAATGTGGTAATTACTCCGCCTAGAACTATTCCCAGCATCGCACCTGCATTGTAACCTACCGCTGTATACCCGTACACTCTTCCCCTTTTATTGGGAAGAAAATTATCAGCTATTATTGCGCCACTGTTTGACTGGACCATAGCTGTTCCGACACCCTGTATAACCCTGAAAGATATGAGTTCTATTATATCTGCTGATGCACCGCATAGTGCAGATCCAATCGTAAATATGGCAATGCCGGAAATAAAGATATTTTTTCTTGCCAGTATGTCACCAAGCCTCCCCAGCTGTGTTGTACCCACAGCTATAACCAGAAGATAAATCAGGATAATCCATATTGATAGGGAAAGCTGGGTTTTTAAACTATCTGTTATGGTCGGAAGTGCAAGCAGGACTATGGTGGAATCCACAGCACCCATTAAAACGGCAAGCAAAAGTGATATAATCAACTTGAAAGAAGCATCCATTGAGATAAAATTATAATAAGGTATTAAAATATTTAGCAATAAACCGGATGAGGATGGATCGATAAGGTCTCAAGAACCGGGTTATAAACTCCTCATGAAATTTTTATCATCCTTTTTTCGTATTCTAGAAGTTTTACTTTATCAATCTTTTTTCTGATCGACTCCAGTGTTTCTTCGCTCAGTTTTATATGATAATAGTTAAAATCAATCAGTGTCTTTTCTACATCTGAAACAGGAACAAAAACTCCTCCGTAATTAACATACTCGAAACCAAAAAAACGGGCTCTATCTATTCTGTGCAGGATTACCCTTGTACCCATGATTCCCCTGGCTCCTGGATTGGCTCTGCCTGTTGTTACAATGACCGGGACAGCTTGCTGGGTCCAGATTTTTCTTATGGTAAGTGCGTATTGAAGCCCGTAGTAGAAAGGCCTGAATTTGAATCCTATTGCAACTTCATTTCTATGAAACGTGTATGCGCCTTTGCCAATACTGTACAGGTCTCCAGACTCAACAAGATAATGAAGCATTAATCGTATGTAAGATTCATCGGCCCCCAGTTTTATGAGAAGCCTCCGGGCATCTCCGGTGGTGAACATTATTTGTTTCGAAAAAAATTCAACAAATGAAGCTTTATATTTCATTGACCCACCTCCTGATATAGCTTACCATGCTATGAAAGTTTAAATTTACAGGAC
>JAKAAU010000136.1 GCA_021802165.1 Thermoplasmata archaeon | reverse complement strand
AATGGCAGCCTCGGGGGCATTCCGCGATATCGATTTTGTTATAGGCATGCACCCTGATGACATCTGGGCAGTTGGTTCAAAGGCTCTTGCAGATGCAGAAATGGAATTCACATTTCATGGAAAGGCAGCACATATGGCTGCCTCACCCTGTTATGGGGTCAATGCACTGGACGCACTGGTGACAACCTACGGGGCCATCAACAATCTTAGAGATTCTGCCAGGGGAGACAAAAACATAGTCATAGGCATGGTCATAAGGGAAGGTGGGCAGGCATCCAATGTTGTTCCGGATAGGGCCGTAATGGAGGTGGATGTCAGGTCTTCAAGTTCATCATACCTTTCAGGCTTTGTTGAAAAGGTAAAAAAACTTGCACATGGCATAGCAGAAGGCTACGGCGCAACGCTGGATATAAGCGATTTGATGCCTGTGTATACAGAGTACAGCGCAAACCGAACAGTTGATATCATCCTTCAGGAGGAGATGGAAAGGAAGGGGCTGGCACCCATTAATATAGATAAAACCGACGAGCCCGCCAGTGGCAGCACAGATGAAGCAAACGTAAGCCTTGTAGTGCCAACGGGACATATAGACATGAAAATAGGAACCGGGCTGCCAGGGCATTCAGATGAATTTCGGGACGCTGCCAATCCCCAGAGGGCCAGGCAGAACCTTTTGACAACCATAAATGTGTCATCCTCTGCCATAGTGAAAATTATGGAAAATAAGCAGATACTGAATTCTATAAAATCGGAGTTTGATAGGCATGGAAAATAGAATAAAACCACCTGCATTAAAACAGGGAGACGAGATAAGGGTGATAGCACCGGCAAGTGCCCCGGATATGATTAAGCTATCCAGGGGAATCTCCAAGCTGAAAAAGCTGGGATATCGTGTTACAGTTGGCAAGAACATCAAAAAACTCAACCAGAGAAATGACCTTGCTGCACCTGCAAAGGATCGGGCCGAGGAGCTTATGTCGGCATTCAGGGATGATAATGTCAAGGCCATATTCTGTGCAAGGGGTGGATACGGTAGCATACATATACTATCTCTGCTGGATTATGAAGCCATAGCAGAAAATCCAAAGATATTCATGGGCTACAGCGATATTACTGCTCTGCACCTTGCAATCAACAGGAACTCCAACATGGTAACATTCCATGGGCCCATGGTTGCTTCTGATGTGGATGATCTGTCGAAACCTTCATTCAAAGAATTTCTACAGATACTTTCAGGAAAATCCGATGAAATAAACATGTACAGGGACAGGCTGATAAAATACATCATTCCGGGAAAAACGGAGGGATATTCCATGGGGACAAACATATCACTCGTTGCATCACTTCTTGGCACAAATTATATACCGGAAACGTCAGGTAGGATATTCTTCATAGAGGATACAGATGTAACCTCCGGTGATATTGACCGGTACTTTTTCAGCATGAAGCTGGCGAACATAGTGGAACAGTTCAACGGATTCGTGTTCGGGGATTTCAAAGCTATATTCGACAAGGAGGAGCCAATGCCATCCATAGAGGATGTTGTGCAGAAGTTCATGAATGAAATCAACAAGCCATCACTTTATGGCGCTCCGTTCGGCCACGGGGAGGAACAGATGGTTCTGCCACTGAATGCAAAAATTAGGATAGGAGATGAGGAGCCATATATGGAGCTAATGGAAACCGTAGTGGACTGATTATTACTGAAAATCATATATTAAGCAAAAATCTTTTATTAATATCCTGACATAAACTGCCATGGAAGTAGAAAAATTAGTTTATGGCATTTACCCGAAAACCAATGAATTAAGGCTCCATATAGGTAGATGGGAGAAAGGAAGAATTCCGGACGCCTCCCTGAACAGCGAAATTGAATCTGAAAAGAGATCATTTTACAGCACCCTTAATGAAAACAGTATAGAACACACAGATCCTCTATTTAACTGGTATGATATACTGAGGCCCATATGCCTTATGACCGATGGGATTGATCTTGGCCCTCTTTCAAGATTCAAGGAAACCAACAGTTTTTACAGGATGCCTGTAATAAATTATATGGGCGGACTTACAATGGACCCTGCCGATTTTTCGCCTCTTAATGAAAACCCGCCACTGCCCCTATATGTTCCTGATGGGAACCATTTTAACGCTTTTCTTCCATCACCCTTATCATTCTATAAAATGTCCAGAACCATGCTGAGCTATGATAAATTTCAGGCAGGCGTTGAGAAACTTTACAGGGAAATACTGGGGCAGCTCAAACTCAGGAAGGTTGTGATATATGACCCTATTCCATACGGGGAAAAGGATGTGCTTGACCTTTCATCACTGTCAGAATTCCAGATAAGGCTGGTTACAACCGGTAAGCTTTATCCAGGAAATATAAAGGGAAGGTTGTATTCCATTATTTCTGATTACACTCAGGAGAATTTCGAAATTTCAAGATTAAATTCTGCAGTACCCGGTGTAAAACTCATAGATGGGTACAGCACAAAGATGGAAAGTGTAGTGGGCATCAATAAAATTCTGGATTCCATAGATGCTGACCGCGTGATAGTAAGCCACAGGGAATATTTCGATTTCCTTCCGAGAATGATAGCTGACAGAAAAATAGAACTTATATCAGGCATAGGTGAATAAGATGGGAAAATATTTGATATCTCAGGAAATAGGAAGTTTCAGGAAGCCAAAATATCTAAGTACAGTATTTCATAAAATATACGGTACAGATGAGTATTACAGGCTTTCAGAGAAGGCAACGGAGGAAACAATAGACCTGTTCAGGCATGCTGGGCTGGATAATATAGGTGTAGGTGGCGAAATGTTCAGATGGGAAATGTATGAACACCAGGCAAACCGCATCAATGGCATTGAATTCTATGGCCCTGTAAGGTCTTTTGACAACCGCTATTATAAAAAGGGAAGCATAGTTCAGGACTTATCAATAAAGGAATCGTTCCATTCAGATGAGCTTGAATACCTGCTGTCACGGGATTATTCTAATATAAAAATTCCTGTCACCGGGCCTTACACCATGATGGACTGGTCATTTAATGAGCATTACCGGGACAGATACGAAACCGCCATGGCATTTGCATCTCTGCTCAATGAGGAAATGAAAAACCTTAAGAAATTATGGGATTCCAAGTATCCGGGGAAAAAACTGGAAATCCAGCTGGATGAGCCGGCCACAACAACACATCCCGATGAGATGCAGATAGTTGTTGATTCACTCAACAGATCTGTTGAAGGAATAGATAACTGTGAATTTACAATACATGTATGCTACAGCACAGATTACCGTATGCTATATGATGTTATGAATGACATAAAGATTGACGGGTTAAATCTCGAATTTGCAAACAGGGACTCCCTGGATCCTGGTCTTTCAGACTCATCACGGCCGGGCTATGAAGATTTAAAGTATTTCCAGCAGCTCAACACCAGAAAGAAGTTCATAGGCCTTGGCGTCACAGATGTACATATAGATTATATCGAGCCTGTGCAGCTTATCAAGGACAGGATAAACTATACGCTGGGCATAATGCCCCCTGAACTTGTCAGGGTTAACCCTGACTGCGGCTTAAGAACAAGATCAGTTGAAATAGGTTATGAAAAATTAAAGAACATGGATACTGCAAGGAAAGAAATCCTTAAAGAATTATAAAATTTTTAATTATATTTAAAATATTCAAATTCTTCATCCTCCAGATCCTTTTTTCTCTTTTTCCTGCGCATGAAGAACAGAACTATGAATATTATATATGCCAGTATGCCAAGCAATATCAGAATATTTATGAGATAAGAAATCAGGCTGTAATGGACAGAAACCTCATTTGATGATATAAAGGACCCATTGGAGGAATACGCGTCTACCGTAACATAATATGTTTTTCCAGGAGTCATTCCTGGAAGGAATGCAAAATCTGTGCCGCTTGATGTAATAACCTCCGCATGTGGATTAAGCATCAGAGAATTTCCTGAATATGATATAACGTATTCAGCAAAATTATTCAATGGATATTTATCCCATGAAACAAAGGCAAAATAGAATCCCAGTGGAAGACTGTAAGTGATTTTGAAATTTACTATTACAATGGATACACTGGCAGGGCTCATATAAACCACATTATTACTCCCTGTAGAAATGGCTGTTGTATTGTTGTTGTATAGGTATTCATGGAATGTTAAATCCTCTGTTCCATTCAAAAATACCGTATATTCGCCCGACTGGTTGGTGTATCCAAGGGATTTTCCATTATATGTTATATTGGCATTGCTGATATTGTAATCATACTGTATGTTCTCAACTGTGCCTGTTGCCTCCTTAAGGCTGGTATTATCCGGTGTCAGCAGCACATATACATATCTGCTTTCACCCGGTATTAGATCAACAGATCTATTATACGTTGAATACCCTGCCTTGCTCACATTTATATCCACATTTTCCGGCTTAATCATGAGATAATGGTATCCTCCATTGTTTTCTGTGCTGTTTCCATTCATTGTTACATTTACATTTCCATTTGAGACGAATACGTTCAGGAGAACTTTTTCTGGGGTCATGGTTACAGATGTAATGGTATTTCCAGAAGCAGAGGCCGGGTAAAAGCCATCAGCACTTACATTAACGAAATTACTGCCTACAAGTTCATATGCACTCACGGTGCCAGAGGTTCCTGTGTACCTGAAGAAACCGTCTACAAACATTGTGTATTTCGGGCTGGCATATGACGGTGTGTAATTCAACGTGATGGACTCAGTTTCTATATGTGGAACATAGATTTCCCTTGATATGGTGCTGCCATTGCTTTCTGTGGCAACAACATTATAATATCCCCCACTGAGGGATGGACTGCTACCAAGACTGCTGCCATTTACCGTATAGGTTGCAGATTTCCCGTTGCTGAGGCTGAATTTAACTGTGGATTTGACACCGAATGATATTGTGTAATCAATATGCACAGCCCCGTGTGTTCCATAGATCATCTTATCGACTTCCGGTCCCTG
>JAKAAU010000135.1 GCA_021802165.1 Thermoplasmata archaeon | reverse complement strand
TCACCGGTGGCAGTTGCTATATCAATAGTTTTCATCAGGCCTGTTTTTACAGTTAAAGAGTGAGTACCGTATATGGCCGGCCAGTACTCGCCTATCATGAGTCCTCCCCAGGCACTGTTTATTGTGGAGGATATTCCACTTATCAGATAGGGAAATGTTGATGGTATGACAACCTTTCTCATCTTCCTGAAATATCCCAGTTTTAGATTTCTGGTAATCTCCCAGTATTCCGATGGCATTGCCTTTACACCCATCCAGAATGAGTAAAAAACATAATAGAATGTGCTTATAAAGCCAAGGGATAGGACATAAAGTTCATTTGTGTATACGCCGAATATACTGAATATAAAAGGCTCTGTCAGTATAAAAAGGAATGGAAAATATATGGGTGCAGGATACGCACTCAGTGACTGGATTAATGGAATTCCATATTTTTCTGCCCTTCTATTTACTGCAAGGTAATATCCGAGGAAGATGGCAATTATCATGGATACGAGTAGTATTGTTCCAACCCTGAGATAATCGTAACCAAGGCCAATAAGGAGTGATGGTGTTTTACCTATCAGTATCTCATATTCACTTAATTTTACAGATGTAATAAGTGATATGGCTTCATAAAGTATCGATATTAAAAGAATTACACCTATTACCGCATATATATATTTATATCTCTTCTGTTTCTTTTCCTTCTTTTCGTATGTTTCCTCGTGATTGTCTCCTTCCCTGTATTTGTAATATCTGGCCAGCCTGGTGAGTGGATTTTTGGAAAGAACAGCAAATACTCTGGTAGTTTCCTTGAGGTTTAATCTACCACGTTTCATTACAGGAGCATCTGTATCTAATGTGTACCTTCCAACGGCGTATTTACTGAACTCCCGCAGTATTATTATAATTGCAACTATTGCTATGCCCATTATGAGCAGTGCCATTTCTATGTTGAATAATTGCCCATCTGCGACAAAGGTATCCAGTACTGAGCCGATACCGAACGTCTGGTAGGTATGTATTCCGACCTCGAATACCTCGCTAACCGTGATATAGAAAAATCCATCGGAGACGCTGGGAAAGAGATTTGCAGTAATCCTCGGGACAGAGAATGGAATATAAAGATACCTCAGTTTGGAAAATAACCCGAACCTAGAATTTTCGACAACTTCAACCATTTCTCTTGGAACGGTCTTAAATGCCTGATATTCCCCCATCCATATATTCCATACGACCGCAGTGAAAACAAGAAAATCGGCTGCAAGCTCCACACCAAGCGTTCCTCCAATTCTGGTAATAAAAATAATCAGAACTATGGGAAAGAACGTGATTACCGGAACAGATTCAAATATTTCAATGAGGATTATATAAATATTCTCAAAGAACTTTGATTTTATCGAGGCATATGCTAGGAACCATCCCGTGATTATGGACAGTATTATCAGCCCGATTACACGGGCGACCGTAGCCAATACGGCCAGTGTTATAAGTGTTATTGCCGGCATAAACACACCTCATTTCTTTTTCCTCGGTGGAGTCAAATAACTGTAAAGCATATCAAGATTTGCATTAAAATTATCGCTTCTAGGATTTCTAGGCCTAGGCATTGTAACCTCTACCTTTCCTACAACTGTAGCGGGTATGTTGTTCAGTATGTATATCTCATCTGCTAGCTCAAGCACCTCGGTAAGATTGTGTGAGACCATGATAACGGATTTTAACGGGGTTTCCCCGCTGAATAAAATATTGTATATATCCTGCCTGAGCCCCTCGGCTGTAAGTTCATCCAGATGGGCAAATGGCTCATCCATTAAGAAGACATATGGATCCGCAGCAAAGGCTCTTGCAATTGCAACCCTCTGCCTCATCCCACCGCTCATTTCCTTTGGATAAAGATCCTCAAAACCGTCAAGGCCAACCCTTGATAACGATTCCTTTGCCTTGGCTTCCATTTCATCCCTGGATATGTCCTTTGTCTTCATTGAGAGCATGACATTTTCCTGGGCATCCATCCAGGGAAATGTGACTATGGATTGATGTATTAGTGCAACTTCCGGTATGGGCTCGTGGAGAATTTTTCCCATCACTTTAACAATACCCTTATCTGGCTTCAAAAAACCACCAAGTATTCTGAGAAGTGTTGATTTGCCTATTCCTGATGGCCCTATTATTGCAACAAATTTTCCTGTATCGGCTCTAATATTGATATTTTCAAATACGTCATAGCCGTTATCATATGAAAAATAAATTCCATCCCCCTCAAGGACCGAATTTGATACGTTTTCATTTTTAATTTCTATTTCCATTATGATTCACCTCTTTATGGTGAAAATACCCCCGATCATAATGGTTATTTTTATAGTGTTTATTCTATATTCACGAGGTTATCTCCGAAACGATATTAAAATAATCTATATATAATTATGCCGGAATTCATTATTTTGATGTTCTGTGTTAATTTATTGTTTTTTCTTGAAGAAGTGCCACCATTTTGTAATTTCTTTCTTTGATTTGGTATCGAAAATCATGCTTTTATGGTTCACCGGTTCTAACAGGATATCCTTTCCCACAAAAATAAAGCCAAGAGTTATGCTGTCAACATTATCGTTGATCCATTTATCGCTCCTGTAATCTCGGAACTTGTCATTGGAAACTATAAGGCAGTTTTTTTGTCTTGCATAATCAAGTATGAACATATCAGCTCGTATGCCTGACGGTGCCAGAATTACTGATTTGTCTTCAATCATACTGTCCAGTTTATCCTTATCATCAATTGTATATCTTATATTGGCATCGCATATTGTTATTATTTCAGATGCTTTGTATTCTTTGAGTTTATTGATCACAGCCATGATATTCTCTATTTTGGCCTTTTTCTTTCCAGTTTTGCTCATGCCGTACATTGCTACGTTGCTACCATCGATAATAACGATTGACCCGGAAATTTTATTTTGATACATAATTGAACTTTAATGCCAATAAAAAATAAATAAGTTCCCTTAAAATATTCAATCTCCCAGTTCCTTTAATTCCTTTTTGGAGAATAGTATTTCCTTCAGTTCCCTGTCAAGTTCAGGATCGTTTCTTCTCAAATATTCAAGCAGAAGTGAGAAATGCTCCTTCTCATCATCCCTGTTGTGCTTTATTACATTCTTCAGTGCAGAATCCCTTGTGGCATCAAATCTCTCATCATAGAACATTATTGCCTGCATTTCCTCTATGAGAGACTGTCTTGCCCTTGACATATCCCTTGTTTTTTCATCTAAGTTGTTTTCTGTTTCATACATCGGCATAATTCATGAAATGTGAATTTATTTATAAATATTGTTATAACCTCTATCCCTGAAATATAGGCTATGTAATGTTTTTCATTTATAAACACTATATTTCTTATGCACTGCCCTAAAAGTAATCTGTTAGATAATAAATATTTAAGAAGGAACGGTTTTGGTTCTTATCATTCTTGCCATCGTGTCACCATCAATGAGTATTACATTTTTTTCTATTTTAGATATGGCTAAAAGATCCCGCTCAAAACCCGATTCAGAAAATATAATGAAAAGTTCATTCTCGAAATCAAAATTATTTGATTTTCTTTTTAAATCCTCAAGAACCTTAATGTTTGCCATTCTATTTCTATATTTTACCTCACAAAAAAAATGTCTCCCGGCAGAATCTTCTCCCATGATATCTATTTCATCAATAAGAGGTTGAACCGTCGCTTTGGCAGTTTTCCCCCACCATCTGCCTATTTTCAATATATCAGCATTTATTATATCCTTTGAATATTTTATAAGGAATTCTGTACATATATCCTCAAATATTCTTGAGATATACTCTTTCAAATTTTTATTTATTATATTTTTCAAAATTCCAATTTCCTGCCGATCTATGTATTCTTTATTTTCAAATATATAATTAAAGTAGAAATTGAAATAGTTGCTGTTAATTTTGTATAATCCATTATTTCTTTTTTTATTGTATATTGGGTATTCTTTTTTTATTATGTCCAATGATATCAGTTTTTCTACATAAGGTGATAATTCATTAGTTTTATAGCCCATAACGCTAGATATTTCAGATATTCCGGTTTTACCAGAGGCAATAAGTTTCAAAATTGTAAAATATCTCTCGGGATTTGACAGTTCCTCTCTGAGAATAAATTCCACATCATTATAAAATATATTTCCCTTTGATAGGTACTGGTCGAGATAATCTTTAGAATTGTCTATAAGAGAAAGATAATAAGGTATACCTCCAAATAATGAATATATTGCAATAGTTTTATGAAAATCTAGATAATTGAAATATTTATACGTGTCACAGAAACGGAACTCATCCAATTTCAAGTTGCCGGTCCTCCTTCCATATAGGGGCGATGAGTACCCGAGCAAATCGTTATATACAATATTAATAAGCGAGCCACTTAATATGAACATGATATTCCTAGCTTTTAAATATAAATCATAATATTTCTGAAAAATTGAAAGAAATGATTTATCGGACATTATTATATATGTTATTTCATCTATAACTATTATTATTTTCTCTGATAAATTCTCTGTCCTATCCACAAGGTATTCAAACACGGAGGACCATGATGTGAGAGGATTCTGTGAGATAATTTTATCATTGAAAAGTTTTGATAGTTTTATTGAGAAGGCTTTTATTAATTCCCTGCTGTTTTCCTGAGTACTGAGAAAATAGGCAGTAGGTTTATTTTTGCAAAATTCATTAATAAGGTAAGTCTTTCCAATTCTTCGCCTTCCGTATATAACTATAAAATTACTGCCATTCCTATTATATTGATTATCTAGGTATTCAAGTTCATAATCCCGATCAATTAACATAAACATAAATAAACTCATACCATAAATATTTAACTAATTGATATTAGACTAAGTTAGATTAGACTAAGTAAACTTTTTTAAAATGACTTATCTCGAATTCAACTCGGATAGTCCTGAAGGAAAAAGCACTCTATATTTATTAACAGAAAATGGATACAGGCATATGGCAAGCCGTATTGAACTGATTATGGGCCTTTC
>JAKAAU010000134.1 GCA_021802165.1 Thermoplasmata archaeon | reverse complement strand
TGAAGAAATGATACTTATGTTATCAGACATTTGGAAATTATTAGATAAGAATAATCCATTTCAATGAGATAATACATAGGTTTATATGCACTTTCAAATTTTGAATGTATGTCTAATGAAATGGATTCTTTTGAGAACGAAGCAAAGAAAAATTATGATAAAATAGGCGAAGATTTTCCCAGGGGCAGCATTAAAATTCTTTCCCCTGATATTATAAATATTTTGATAACAAATGCCAGAAAATCAAAAACTGTGAATTATAAGGCCGGAGATACTGTATACACGGCCACATTTAGCAGCTATACATTGCTTGATAAGGATGGAATGGTAGGTGTATATTCAGACGTTCCGGAAGATACCAATATTAGGGAAATAACTTTTATTGTAACTGGATTTCATGCCAAATGGGATACAGAAGTCACATTCTCCGGAGAGTATATGACTGTAATGCCCGATAGGGAACTTAAGCACCTTGTTAATTTCCAACGGGCAATAATGAAGACAGGGATATCCAGGTAAAATACTAATAGGGCTTTTATACTTGTTAATAGATATGATATTTTATATGTCACGGTTGAACTAAAACAGTTCCGGATTTTCCTTTTCTATTTTCTCCATGGCAGAGTTGAAACCTTCCATTATTTTTATTACGGTAAAAGATGAAAGTAGCATTATTACACCAACTACGGTGATTATGTAGGGAAAATAAAGAAATCTTGAAAGCTCTCCAAATACGAATGCCATTACAGGAGACGAACTTACAGAAAACATTGCGGTAAGTGCGTTAAATTTCCCGGTAATGCTGCTCGGTATGGAATTTATTATCATAGTCTCAATATAAACATTGATAAATGCCAGTATAACCCCGGAAAGAAATGTCAGTATTCCATCCATCACCGGGAGCCTGTTAAAAGATATCAGGATAAATATGACACCCGTCATAAATATGTAAAATGCCATCATTCGTTTATTTCTCTGATATGGACGGTAAAAACCATGCATGGAAATAAGCCCGCCTGCAAGCATACCCGCAGGGAAGCCAGCTATAAAAAATGTGTAATAGATGGATGATGCATGCATTATTATGTTTATGAGCCCGGAGGCAAACACGTCTATAGCAACAAACATGCCATTTAATAGCAAGGTAAGCAAAAGAAATGGAAGTATATTTTTCATTATCTTTACAGTACTCCTGAATCCATTCTTAACGATGCTCCTGTGGGAAACTTTTATAGTTCGGGGAACAAAAATAATTGCAAGGGCGAAAATAGAGATGCCTATCAGGGCAACATACACCGTTGAATATCTCATAAAAATGAAGGCACCACCGAGAATTATCCCTGCAAGGGTGAATATTCCTGAACTTAACTGGTCTGCAGACTGGGCTTTTGCCATATGGTCAGCTGGCATGATCTCCTTGGTCAATGCCCTGAAATCATCGGAGACAACCCACATAAATGTTGAGGACAGAAAATCTACTGCATATATAATAAACAGGCTACGCCCGAAGAAGAGGATAGAGTAAGTTAAAACCATCAATATATTTATGCCAATATAAATCAGGTGCCTGTCGTACCTGTCAATTATGCTTCCCTCCGGAATAGCTATAATAAGATAACCGAGAAATGAAAACCCGGGAATAAGGCTTACAAGCAATACAGAATGGTAGTTTGCAATTATTTCCCACATGAAATATATATAATATGCTGTGTTGGAGAATCTCGCTATATTCCTTGAAATAAGGTATCTGGCATAGGCATTCCTGTTATGCCTGTATAAGTCTGATGTTAACATATAATTTGTGCTTATACGTATATTTATATCTTATATATAGATTTATCCAGATGGATGAAAAATACCGGGAGATACTGGAAGCTTTCCGGAACCCCACTAAAATGAAAATCATTACATTGCTGGTTAACAACAATAAAATGACGGTTACAGGGATGTCAAAATACATAAAGACAACCCGTTCCAACCTGTATCAGGTAGTTTCTAATCTTGTCTCCAGTGGAATAGTAAATGAACCGGAGATCAGGCCAAAAAAGAATTACGTTGAAAAGTATTACAGTTTGAATGACGATTATTTTGCTTTTCATGATGAAAATATAGATGATGAAATAACAGGGCTTCCGGATAGCGAGTACAGGGAAATTTTAAGTTCATTTTTTATGGCACAATCCTTGAACCTGGAAATTATAGGAAAGTCTATTGAGGCTATGACGCAGAAAGAAATTCAAAATATGAGAAAACATGAAAAATATACAGTTTTTTCCTATGGAACATGTTCAAATTCAGTTTTTGAAAAACTTTCAATTGCTGTAAAAAACGAGCTTAAAAAATCGGTGGATGATTCAGGAAATGAGGGAATGTTTCTATTTCTAATGCTTCCATCACTTTTTCCGGATACATTGAACCGGAAGAAATAAATGTTCATACGGTATTGTCCACCCCAGCTTAATACAGGCATACTGTGCATACCACAATTAAAAAGATTACAATAATTTTGAATTCCCGCATTAATATTATGCAAGCAAATCATGCAGTAACTATGAATATACATTCAGGCAAAACAATATCCAGATACTTTTGTGGTGTTAAGGCATAAATATGGAAGTTTAAAAACTTTAAAATGAGATATACAGTCATCAATCAATATGTATTATTAAATAAATCGTGGGATTTCCGGGTTATTTCCATGTAGCTAAATTTAAATTGAATTATGATACTATCTTTGCACTATTAGGCAGATGTGCATGGATATTAATGGCCTGTCATAGAGCATGCAAATAATGTAAGTTCATGGAGTGGGAATGGAATGTTATCAGCATTCACAAGGGTTTTGATGGCACCGAGTTATCTAATTGAAGTTTATACATAGAAGTTATCATGGTTCCAGAAACTCGATATTAACACGGTTGCCCGGGGGTATAACACAATATGTAATGACACAAAATATAATATATATTATTCGTATAGTTTCGGTATGCCTAACAAATCTATTCAACCCTCTGCATCTAAAAATATGGAAAAAGCCATTGGTTTAATGGAAAATTATGATTATTCAGATGCAAAAAAGAGAATAGATATGGCCTTAGCACTTGACCCTTTAAATTACGAATATCATTATATTAAGGTAAATCTTTTAATTGAGCGAAGGGACTATGAAGGCGCATTGAAGGAATTGCATGTTATGGAAAAACTTGCCCCGGACAAAGCTTCTGTTTATTCCCTGGAAAGCAGATGTTTAATAAATCTAGGGAAGAACTTTGACGCAGTTGGTAAAGCCGATGAAGCACTTGAGCATGACAGAAATTATATGCAAGCTTATGAAAATAAATTAATCGCATTGCAGAATATAGGTCTAATAAATGACGCATTTGATGTATATTACAGTGCGTTGAAAGTTGATCCACAGGATGCGGAATCCTATGCTGTCCTCTCGGAGCTACATATGGAAATGAAAAATTTTGATGCTGCACATGAATCAGCTAAAAAGGCTATAAACATTGAAAAAGATAACATCAAGGCCAATAACATGCTTGTTTCCATAGCGAGGGTTGATGGTGGCATTGAGGATTACATCAAGGCACTTTCGGACGCATATGTAAATACCCATTATGAGGGGTATATAGTACAACTTACTAACTGCTTATATGAGTCGGGAAACCGTGAAGATGCTGTAAAAATTGCTGAGAAATTTTATAAAATCAATCCGGGAAATATGAATTTCGCCCATAATCTTGCACACATATTTATCCTCGAAAATAGAATACAGGATGCAGGGAAAGTCTATAAAAATTCAATTAAGTTAAACAAAAGTGAATTTACCAATTTGCAGTATATTACATTTCTGAACGAAACCGAACAGTATGCAACAGTGCTAAAGAATGTAGATGAGTTAATAGAGAGGTATCCTGATAATGACGGGTTTTTGTATAACAAGTTCTATGCACTTTCCAGGAGTGGAGACCATAAGGATGCATTAATTATCATTAAACTGTTATATGGCCAGAATAAGGATTCAATTTTGTATAAAGTTGAATATGCACTTGAACTGGCGTTAACAGGAAATTCTGACGAATCCCTCAGGATACTGGAAAATTTTGAAGAGTTATACATTGACCCGTGGATTTCAATGTCTTTATGGAGTTTATACTCTATGCTCAATCAGTATGACCGTGCTAATGAATACGCCATATTAGCCATGGAAAATGGAATCGGCGATGAGTTTCTTGGTTCATTTCCACTTGAGGTAATAGAAACTTATCTTGAAAAAGGGTGGAAAATACAGGCAATAAAATTTATTGATGCCTTAATAGAACGGGCAGAAGGCGAATTGCAGGATATATGTATTGCCTGCAAGGGATGTATTCTTGGAATAGACGACTACGATAAAGGACGTGATATTTTAGAACAAATCGGTTCAGCTGAGAAAATACGATATTTACTGTTGTTTAAACTTAAATTCACAGATGTAGAAATCAATAATTTCATTAACAGGTATAAAAATGAGAAATTATGAAATAAACGACATTATAATATTCGCCAATTGACGTATTCAATATTCACAAATTATATATACCATGGTATTGATTCACATATAATGCCTGAAATATTTGTAAGAGATGAAATATATAAGAATATAGCGGATAGCCATAGTGATGTTTCCAAATTCGTAAACAACGTTCTGGGTCAGTACCTGGATGCCTTTAAACCAGAAACCAGAGATGTTATGGACCATTACACAAAACACGGAAACGGAGACTGAATACAGAAGTTCAGTTTCAGGAAATATCCTGGCATTTTTAATTATATACCATATTTTTGAAATGTACAAACTTTTCAAGTTCTCAGAGTGATATCGGCCAGAACGTGAAAGACTAACCTATGTACTTCTAACAGTATTTTTCAGTTTCCTTTAATCCGGCGCTGTATATTTTATAATGACCCGCTTAAATATAATAATCCCGCGTTATATGTTTTTGTTAATGGCATATATGGTATGTTTATAATATTATAAAAGGATTCAACAACAT
>JAKAAU010000133.1 GCA_021802165.1 Thermoplasmata archaeon | reverse complement strand
TTTAACCTTTATCACAGCCTGTGCTATTTCACTCTCTTCCTTTGCACCGGTACATACTACTTTTCCGGATCCGAATAGGAGCAGCACAACTTTGGGTTCTTCTACCCTGTATACAAGTCCGGGGAACTGTTCAGGCTCATATTCAACGTTTTCAAGTCCCAGAGACATTGCTATGTCGGTAAGATTGAGGTCAGATTCAAGGTCGTATACAGCAACAATGTTCTGAACTATAATATCCGGATTATCATAAACCTCTATCTTTGCCTTTTTAAGCTTATCAATAATTATATCTATTGTTTTTTTAACATTTTCCAGATTCTTGGCTCCTGTGCAGTTCACCTTTCCACTTCTAAAAATAAGTACAGCAGTTTTCGGGTCTTTTAATCTATATATTAATCCGGGGAACTGTTCGGGCTCATATTCTGAACCCTCAAGCGCAAGTGCAATTTTGCTTAAATCCAGATGTTCTGCAAGTGAGGTTGATGCAACTATGTTTTCAATTGTTATCTTTTCCATTTCACTCATATTAATCAGTATGTTTATATTTAAAGGGTATATAAAGGTTTTAATTCAGTATATATATTAATTTCTTGCAGGCAAATTTAATACATATTTAACTGCTCCTTAGCATAATCTGTCATCATCTCAGGATTCCATTGGGGGTCCCAAACAAGCTCTATGTCAGCAGCCTCCACATCTGCCAGATTTTCTACACATTTCTGGGCCTCTGAAAGAATCCACGGTGTTACCGGGCATGTAGGAGCTGTCATGGTCATTTTAATGTAAACCCTGTTATTTTCAGTAATTTCTACATCATATACCAGTCCCAGATTAACCACATCCATACCGATTTCAGGATCCGCTACCTCCTTTAATGCCTCGAGAACCTCATCTTTTGTTACCATAATATATTCAATGTTAAATACGTATTTAAACATTATTTAATGTTTTAATTTGCTATGGTGTACATTAACATTAATGGATTGCAATAAAAAATTCTTTATTAACCATTATTAATTTCATGTATGGGTTTAAAGGGGGACATCGCTTTATTTGCAATTATGGTTACATCATGGAGTATCAACTATCCCGTACTCAAAATAGCTCTGAATTACACAACACCATTCGTTCTATTATTTTACAGGATTCTATTTTCGTTCATCTTCATTTATATAATATTCAGACCAAAACTTCATTTAAAACTTTCAAGGCATGATATTATTCCCCTTTTCATTCTTTCGCTGCTTGATGTGGTAATATGGATGGAATTATGGTTTGTTGCAGAAACAACCATTTCAGCTTCTCTTACTTCCATATTAATATATACTTACCCCATAATATCAACCCTCATGGCAGTTATATTCCTGGGTGAACATTATAATAAATATGTGTTTGTTGGAATAATAATAGGCTTTACAGGTATAATAGTAATATTTTCTAATTCCCTGAAAGTAGGATTAAAACCAGGCATTGTAATTGCTATTCTGAGCGCCATCATGTGGGCTTTGGGAACAATGTATTACATGAAATATCATACCAAGCGGGACAGGGAAACCACAAATTTTTACCAGTTCGGATTTGCAATCCTTCCCGCACTATTAATAGCAGGAGTAACTAACCCGGCCATTAACACATTTGAACTAACCCCCCTGCTTCTGGGACTTATACTTATAATGGCAATTCCGGGAACTGCAGTAGCGTATTATGCTTTTCTGCATTTGAACAGGAAATACGGCGTATCAACTGTATCTTCATTTCTATTTATTGTTCCTGCCCTATCGGTTGTATTTAGTTTTGTTATATTGGATGAAATACCAACATTAATTGAAATAGCCGGACTTTTAATGGTGGCAGCAGGAATATTTTTCTCCGCAAAGGGAACAAAGGTTAGAAGCACGGAAAAATATATTCATGCACGGAATTCCCTACCATAAATATCTGGCCGCATCCTTGGCATAAAGGCATTTCTAACCGCTTCATATATGAGTGTGCTCCTCGTAATACTATTATCTGAAATCAGCCCTGATATACCCATTTTGTGGCCAATATTTTCAATCCCATACACATCCTCCACAAAATTATTGGTACTACTTCCCGATTTTATTGCATCCATGACTGGGTTGGGCATTTCAAAACCTGAACCGAATCCTGTTGTAATATGGCTGTATCTGTCAATTATCGCGCAGTAATGCAAATCATAATATGTGTCATTTATTTTGTTATAAAACAATCCAGATTCTATGCCAATAGAGTAATCGTTATCCTTTAAACCGTACATTGCCCTTGTGGTAGCATATCTCATTGTATCCTCGCCAAAGGGTTGCTCGCTATCTGTTTTATAATCGGTATTTTTTGTTAAAGTATAATTTTTCATTATACTTCTAATAAATTCTTCACCTGCATCTATTTTCAGATTATTGCATGTAGAAACGGCTATCTTAACCGGTATTTTCCTCCTGCCTGTTCTCGTTATTTCCCCTTCAAGTATTCTAGAAGAACTTATTGGAAATAGGTCCTCTGCAAGCACATATGGTATTTTGACTACATTTAATTGTTCTTTTCCCATGGACTTGCGTTTTCCATTTATTCTCAGAGCATTCATATACGTTTCCGGTGAAACAACAATGGTTGCATTTTCCACATCAAGTGTATTTCCAAATGTAGAATCCAGTGGATGTATTTCATAGTTATCTGTCAATTTATCCATAAATTTCTTTACATTTGCTATCCTTCTATTATACGAAACCGCTTTATCCTTGTGCAATTTTACATACTCATCTGAGGTAACACCTATCATGACTCTGTTTCCAGTTTGATATGCCGCCATGAGTAATTTTTCATGCCCTCTGTGAAAACTATTGAATGTACCACCTACAAGTGTTATCATAAAAAGTAAATATGTAATTATTATAAAATATTATTCAGAGAGCCTGTTTTTCCTCTCTTACAGTTTTTGCAAGCCTCTTTATTCCTTCCTTTATGTCATCATCGCTGGAGTATGTAAAGTTTAACCGCATTGTATTACGTTCGGGTTCATTATGGTAAAATGCTGATCCGGTTACATAGGCAATTTTGTTGTTTATTGCACGTTTGAGCATTTTAAGTGAATCTATATTCTTGTTCAATTTTACCCATAGAAACATTCCGCCGTCAGGTCTGGACCATGTTGCATCCTCCATATCATCATCCAGTGCCTCAAGCATTATATCCCTTTTTCTTCTATACAAATCTATGGTTTTTGGAACCTGTTTATAGATTATTCCCTTTCTAATATATTCATATGCTATATACTGTGACAATGAATTTGTTGCAAGGTCCATTGCCTGTTTCAGTTTGTTAAACTCATCAAGAACCTCGGGTTGTGATACTGTAAATCCTGTTCTCAACCCCGGTGCCATGATTTTGGAAAATGTTCCGAGATATGATACCATCTCATTTTTATCCATGCTTTTAAGCGTCGGTATCTTCTGCCCGGAGTACCTTAAGTCTCCGTAGGGATTATCCTCTATTATTGGTACGTTATACTGGGTTGCAAGCTCAAGTAGATATTTTCTTCTATCCAGGGTCATGGTATATCCAGCCGGATTCTGAAATGTGGGTATTGTGTATATAAATTTTGGTTTTACCCCTCTGGATTTGAGATCTTTTAATTTGTCTTCAAGCTCAGTGGTTATCATTCCCTGCTCGTCGAGGCTTACTGACACAGATTTTATCTGGTTAGCATTAAGGGATGAAAGCATTCCAACATAGGTGGGTGCTTCGGTTATAACGTAATCACCCGGGTTTGCAAATATTATCGGAAGGGCGTATAATGCTTGCTGGGAACCTGTTGTTAACATGATATTTTCGGGATTTACATTTATATTTTCATCCCTTTTCAGGTAGTCAGCTAACTGCTCTTTTAATTCAGAGAGGCCTTCAGTTTCACCGTATTGCAGTGCCGATGATGCATAGTTCTCCATTATATCATCAAGGATAGCCTTGAGCTCCTCTGTAGGAAAACTTTCTGGATTTGGTAATCCGCCACCGAAAGATATCATTCCTGGCACATGTGCATATTTTAAAAGGTCCCTGATTTCAGAAGATTTCAAATTCTTCATATTTTCAGAAAATTCGTATTTCATAGCATATGATGAAAATAAAATATTTAAAGTTCATTATAGCATCATAAGTGGTGGCAATTGAAAGGAGGAATAGAGTACATTCATTTCTGGTTATCCAAATCTTAAAATGTATGGGAAGATGCTGTTTTAAGAGTACAAACGGGAAGCCAACATGTTAGAGTGGGAAGTAAGTAATACGGTTATTCCAAAAATTTATTTATAAATATATTGATTTTAAACTATTTGCAATATAATCTAATCATGGAACATATATAAATTATATAAAGAAATTTTCATCATTACAATAAATATATGCAGTCAAATAAAAAAATGTTTTATAATAGGTATTAATTTGACTCATAATGGCTCAAAAGCTAATATGGAAGGTTACTGTCACCGGTAAGAAAAGTTCAGGAAAGAGTTCTATTGTATCAGAGGCAGTATACAGTACAGCAACCCCAGTAAATAGCAAGGGCTTTATCAGAAAAAAAGTGAATATTGATTTCATGTCTAATGACTATGAAATAGACCTGCTATTTCTGGAAATGCCCTATGAAACTTTGAATGAAAAATTTCTTTCAAAATCAACGTTTGTCCTACTCATTGTGGATATAACCGACATGGGTAGCCTCCTCGACGCTGATAAATTTCTCGAACAATACAACGATGAAATGGAAATATTTATAATTGCAACAAAGGCGGATATGAGGTATACTTCGCAGTTCTGGGAACCTGAAATTTCCAAACTTGCAGAGCGCTATGGAGTTGTGTATTTTATTTACAGTAACCGGGACGATTTTTCCAGTATTTTAAAGGAAATACTGGGGTATACACTGGCAAAGATTTATAATCCAGGTAAATAATACAATATTATGGACATCATATGCAAGAATACTCATTTTAAGTTATCTGACATGGATGCTTCCCAGATAATGAATAAATAC
>JAKAAU010000132.1 GCA_021802165.1 Thermoplasmata archaeon | reverse complement strand
ATTCATTTTAAGATAATTTCCGAATTCATTGTATACCTGCATCAATTTATTAAATTCTTCAATTGACCTTCTCTGTGACTCAATCCTTCTTTCCACGCTGGATTTATTTTTTTCATTTTCAGGATAATGTTTCAGGTAAAAATCAATTCCTTCATTAAAGTCTTCAAATTTCACATCAGGTTCTTTATTTATAGCTGTCAGGAGCACAGGTGATAGTAGTTCTTCTGCCTCATAATAAAATGCATTATTTTTAGAAGATTCCCCGATTATCTCCATTATGCTATCGTAGAGAATCTGATACTGGTCTTTTATTTCAGAGGGCATTTTGTCTTTCTCTATATTCGCCCTGTATAATGCTTCTTCAGCTATCTCCCCACCAAGATTGACCCTTGTTGCAAGAGTTTTAACTATTGATGCACTGCTTTTATCCAGTATTTCGGAGAAAGTTTCCAGGTCTGCAACAGGGTTAATAACTGCGGGAGGAATATATTCTTCACCAATCTGTACTTTACGGGTTTTGTATACATGCTGCTCCATAGCAAAAACAATTTTGCCATTATCTGTAAGTATAAGATTTCCGCCACCGAATAATTCAAGAATAATCTCCTGGCCTGTATGCAGTGTGATCCTTACTACCCTATCAAAATTAATCTGTTCTATGCCCACTATACGTTTCTCCGAAAGCTGTTTTCTGAATAGCATTGATAATTGTGTAGCTTCTTCAGGCTTTTCTGCATCATAAAATCCAATTCCCTTATTTAATGATATGAAAAAATCCCTCTTTTTTACATCAGAACGGTATATCTGTAGCACGAATTCTTTCTGGTTTACCTGGTATACCTTCTTGATAAATGAGTTTAATATTGTATCGCCATAGATGGCAATAAACGCATGGAAATCCAATGACGACTCTTTAAGTTTCATGTTTTCATTTAGCCCTTGCTCTTATTTTAATTTTGTTATGCATTTTACACTATATTTTAGCATGCAGCCGAATAATTTTAGAACAATAGTTCAATCACTTATCATGGAAGTAAAGGAAAATAAAGTAGATATAGGTGGAAAATCAGTTTATTACATTTCATATGAGCGTGGAAATATGCGCAATTTCATCCTGCTCCATGATTCAACAACAACTTCAAATTCATGGGCAGGCATCGATGCATTAAGGAAAATCGGCCAATGGGGGTTCAATGTTTATGCACCGGATTTCCCGGGATTTGGAAATTCTGAAGCAAATGACAGTTATAATTTCGGGTCATCCCCTTCTAAAGGTGCGTTATTTATAAAGGATTTTGCGGAAAGCCTTTTTCTATCATCCATAAATGTTGTTGGTCCATCAGTATCAGCAGGTGTGGCTTTGAAAAGCCTGATAGACTACCCGGGATTAATAAATTCATCAATTATTATAGGCGGGCTCGGTGTTGACCATATACTGAACGAATTAAACAGAATCGATAAGCCGGTTCTTATCCTCTGGGGATCGCGGGACAATGTAGTGCCGGTTAGCCATGGGTTAAGATACCATGACCTGATTCCTTCATCAACCTTTGTCAAAATTAATGGTGCAGGTCATTGCGTTCAGATTGAAAAGCCGGATATATTTTTCAACAATATTAAAAAATTTATAACTAACCTGTGACCTGTAGTATGTTATCCGTATATTATTTACAGGTTAAATTATCCGCGGAGCTATTATAATATACATCAAAAGAAGGAATACAAATATTCCCATTGCGTAATATATTTTTTTGACATTATTTTCATCCCTCAGGAATTTCAGCCTGTCTCTTCTTGATGCAATTGTCAGGGTATCCCTGAAGAACTGACCCCCATCCAGTATGGATAATGGCAGTGCGTTCATAATGCCAAGAAGGAAATCTATCCAGAAGAACCAGTAAAGGGTATTAGTTATTCCAAAGAAGATATATGAGTTAAAGGGCGTAGAAAACATGTGGGATAATGAAGCCGGTATGGGTGAAAGCCCGAGAAGTGGCAGGCCAAGGGTTTCGTAGAAATTTGGGCCCACCAGCTGTCCGCCGAAAACAAGGCTATGCAGGCTATCAATGGATTCATACCCTATACCTGAATAATCTATCTGCACCCCGATAAAACTTTCATTTTTGTATGCTGCCTTATTTGCCGTAGGGTCATTCTTTGCATAATAATGATATGTGGAAACAGTTTTCATTGTATATGTTGTATATGCAGGTACAGTTTTTCCCGTGTGGAATGTTAGTACCGTCATATTTATTGTTGTACCCGGTGTTATGTTATCCAGAACATCGCCCAGAGTATTTATGTTATATATAATGTGGCTGTGCCCTGCATCGCTTATGTTATATATGATTGAATCTGTGGAGACATTTGCCGCCGCCGCAGGACAACCGGAAATTAAATCCACAATGGCCACGCCCGTCGGTACGCTTCCATTTGTTTCGGTTTTTCCATTAAACAATGTAATATTTGCCAATCCCGGTGTAATCATGGAAGTTGTTTCCAGATTGTTAAGCTGTTTCCCGCTTAAATTTCCATATGAGGTAATCTCCATTCCTTTCGGTATTGCATGTCCACTGTAAAGTGTTGTAGAATTATCTACATAAACGCCACTGTGAATAGGGGTCGAGGCAGGCATCATGACAAAAACAAGCAATACGATGCATATTGCAGCTATGATAAGATTTATACCCGGGCCGGCTGCAATGATCCTTCTTCTCACTACAGGGTCAGCCGCCATAATTTCTTTTTCATCCGGTTCTACAAAAGCTCCTATCGGGATTATAAAAAATAATGCGCCAACACTGTTTACCTTTATTCCATGCTTTCTTGCAACGATACCATGAAACATTTCATGTATTACAACCGCAAAAACGAGGCTAGCAGTTCCATATCCCAGCGGTATAAAGGGATTAATAAGTGGAAGTGCAAGGTAATCCTGCAAAGGGGGTGCAGCACTGGTGGGGATATGGATAATTGTAAGCAAGACCGCTTCATATAAAAGCATGCCAAAAGCAAGCAATCCTCCAAAAACAACAAGTACAGTGGATATCTTCCCCAGAGATTTTGCTGGCAAATGTTTGGCAACAGCATCAAGGACGCCACCATTTTTTGTTGACCTTATCATTAAAGCTGGCCCCATGGTTGCAAAGTGTTTTGATTTATTAATTGCCGGTGCCAGCGCTATAATTATAATTATCCAGGAAAACACGATAAGAATAATCAGGAATATATCATTATAATTCATGAATAAACTCATAGTTAAACATTAATAATAATCTTTTTCCTGCAATACTATTTTGATTCGACATTTGTCTCTATTTTTTTGAGGAAATTGAGGATATTATATCTCTCTTCATAACTAAAATTCCTCAGTGTGTCATCTATAAATTTCAGATGCCTTGACTCTATTGTTTTAAAGAAGGCTTTCCCTTTTGGCGTGACTGTTATATTGATAACTCTCCTGTCCGAGTCGCTTCTCTCACGCATTACATACGACAATTTTTCCAACTTGTCTATAACACCGGTGATCCAACCCTGCGTTACCATATTTATATTTGCAAGCTCTATCATGGGCAAAGCCCCTCTTTCTGTTAAATTTTTCAATATTCTGTATTCTACTGTAGATACACCCATAGACATAAGATTTTTTTCCGAAGCCTTATACCATGTTTTCCAGGTTCTGAGAAACTCCCTCCAGACGTCGTAGCTGCTGATTTTATCCATTCGTACCGGATTATTAATATGATAAAGGTATTTTATGGTTTCTATATAGTAAATAATCGTCCATTAAATTATTTACTATTAAATATTTCATGTTTGAAATCCCGTAAATTTCATATTTCAAAATTTGTATTATCCGGAAAAATTTACTTATTTCGGCAATTGGCTAAAATTAATTTCCGTATTCATACAAAAATTTATACGGCACTACTAAATACTAAAACCATGGAAGAAATAATTGTCAGAATAGGAGGAGCGGCAGGAGATGGTGTACAATCCGCCGGTTTAACTTTAGAAAAAACTTTTTCAAGAAGTGGTTTATACATAAGCACGTATAATTACTATCAAAGCCTTATCAGGGGCGGCGAAAGCTGGTACCAGGTAAGGGCTTCTGATGAAAAAGTAAGGAACCAGGGAAGCGGCCTGGATGTTCTGGTTGCTTTAAATGCCGATGCACTTGAAAGGCATACAAATAGGAATATAAACGAAGGCGGAGCATCTCCCCTGAACGGGATAGCAATATATGACCCGGGAACCATACACAATTTTAAAAAATACGATGGGATAACCTATTGCCCGGTACCAATGAGAGATATTGCACTGAAATTTGATGCAAATCCATTGTTGAAAAACACAGTTGCACTGGGAGCTGTTATTGCATCTCTTGGTTTGGATTTTAACGTATTTTCAGGTGTAATTGAAAAAGTTTTCAACAAAAAAGGAAAACTTGTAGAATCAAATATAAACGCGGCAAAAGAGGGATATGAATACTATCTCCAGAATTATAAAGTTTACAGAAAACTAAAAACATCTAATAAAAAGTTATACACAATAGGCGGTGGAGATGCAGCCGCACTTGGGGCTATCAATGCAGGAATGCAAATGTATTTTGCATACCCTATGACACCAGCATCATCTTTCCTCCAGTTTGTTGCAACCCATGGCAAAAAATACCATGTGTTTTTGAAACTTACAGAGGATGAAATTAGCGCTATAAATGCAGCAATAGGTGCAAACTATGCTGGAGTAAGGGCCGCAACAGGATCATCAGGAGGCGGGTTCGCACTTATGACTGAAGGTGTTGGGCTTTCAGCAATGACCGAAGTTCCACTGGTTATATATGAAGCACAGAGGCCAGGCCCATCAACCGGGCTTCCAACAAAGACTGAACAGGGAGATCTCAACCAGGTGCTTGGTGCCGGACAGGGAGACATGCCAAGAATAGTGCTCGCACCGGGAACAGTTAAAGAAGCATTTGACCTCACAAAGGAGGCTTTCAACCTTGCTGAGAGATTCCAGCTTCCTGTATTTGTTGTTACCGATTTATAT
>JAKAAU010000131.1 GCA_021802165.1 Thermoplasmata archaeon | reverse complement strand
ACCTCAGGAGAAATGACCCGGAACTTGACAGGGAATTAAAGGAAATATTATTCTCCAAAAAAGAATTAAAAGAACTGGGAGCTTAAACATTTAAGAAAACCTATTTATTTTATTTTACATTTAAGTTGACTTATGTTTGAAAATAAAATTTCAGGAGCAACGGTAATTATAGATGGGAGCAATGTTGCTCTTTACGGGCATAAAGATTCTGATAAGAAAACTGCCGTGCTCGGCAATATACTGGAAGTTATAAGAAAATTGAAAGAATTAAAAGCCTCAGAAATTATAACAATATGTGATGCCAATATCAGGTACATTATAGACGAAAAAGATAAATTTAACCGGATGCTTGCAAACAAAAAGCTAATTCTCTCTCCATCAGGAATAAAAGCAGATACATTTATACTTGATTATGCCCGGGAAAAAAATTGCCTTATAGTCTCGAACGACAAGTTCAGGGAATACAGGGATAACGACTGGGTTAACAAAAATATAGATAATATCACCCTTGGTTTTATTTTTGTTGGCGGTGATGTAATGCTGGAACCTGTAAACGGAGTTAAATCTGGCAAAAAGAATAAAGTTGATAAAAAACAATCCGGATGGTGGCATTTCTTTAAAAATAAACAATGATTTTTATTATATAATTTCCAGAGTTTGATACGGGATAATGTTATATATATTATTTTAATACCAAGTTGGAGATAGCCTCGTGAGTTAATAATAAAATAATATTCAATTAATAACCATTATGATCGGGGGTATTTTCACCAGCGGGTGAATCATAATGGAAATGGGAATTAAGGATGAAAATGTAACGAATTCAATTCTGGAGGCAGAGGGAATATATTTTTCATACGACAATGGTTATGATGTATTTGAAAATATAAATATTGAAGCTGAACCCGGAAAATTTATTGCTATTATAGGCCCATCGGGAATCGGGAAATCAACACTTTTGCGCATATTAGGCGGATTTTTAAAACCGGATAAAGGCATTGTCAGGTTAATGGGAAAACCATTGTATGAACCTACTCCGGAGGTTGCATTGATTCATCAGTCTATAGTTACATTTCCATGGATGGATGCAAAAGAGAACGTCATGCTTTCCATGAAGACAAAGAATATGACAAAGGATGAAATGGAAGAGAAAGCCACAGTGTCATTGTCAAGGGTCGGGCTTGATGGTTTTGAGGATTTATATCCGAAGGAAATGAGCGGGGGAATGCGCCAGAGGGTTGCAATAGCAAGGGCTTTTGCTGCAGACCCATATGTCTTTCTCATGGATGAGCCATTTGCGCATCTTGATGAACTTACCGCTGAAGGTCTAAGGCAGGATATATACAACATACTTTTCAGCGGAGAAACTCCACTAAAATCAGTTATAATGGTCTCACATAACCTTACAGAAGTTCTGGAACTTGCAGATGAAATATATATATTGAATAATATACCCGCAACTGTTATCAGCAAAGTACAGGTTACGATGCAAAGGCCAAGGAGCCCGAGAAGTGATGAATTTAATGCAAATTTAGATATGCTTTATAGCTATCTGACACCGCCGAGGAAGAAGAAATGAGGTGTAATTATGGATGCGATAATACTAATAATACTGGCTGTGCTTGCCACAGCAGGACGTGTAATCGGGCTCATACTGCTTTCCATACTTACAGGCTGGTTTCTGGCATATGCCTCAATTAAATCCAAATTCTTTGAGAATATATATATCATTCTTATTGAAGTATTTGAATCAATTCCGGTAATTACATTCTTTCCAGTTGTTCTGGTGATATTCATTACACATGTTGGCGGTACACTGGGTGTTGAACTTGCCGCAGATTTTCTGGTGTTTACCGCTGTAGTATGGAATATCTGGATGGGAGAGTACCAGGCTTTTAAAACGGTTCCCCGTGAAATGGTTGAAGTTGTAGAAAACTCCAGATTCGGTCTATTCTCAAGGCTACGGTACCTTTATATTCCTTTTTCTGTGCCACGTATTACTGCAAACCTCTTTCCAAGTGTGTCCAACGGTTTTTTTTATATAACTGTCAGCGAAGTTTTTGAGGTGGGTGTACATACATACCAGACCTTCGGCATAGGGTCAGTACTGGATACATTTGTAGCCAGTGCACAGCTCTTTAATATAGAAATGGCGCTTCTTATACTGGGCATAGTAATAGTGGCAATTGTTATTGTATTAAGGGAATTCAGCAAATACGCAGTTGGCAGGTATACACTGGATACAGATGCCCCTGTAATGAAACGTGGCAGGCTAAATCTAAGGGAAACAGCAAGGGTTTTTGCGGCACTTTCAAAAAATCCACTCACAAGGCTGGCAAGATACTATAAATACAGAGAGGGCGACAAACATGAGCAAACATATGAGAAGAAGGAAAAGAAGCAGAAGAGGTATAAATACATCTATGCTTCAATTGGCATAATCATATTGATTGCTTTATTATACGGCGTTGTCTCTTTAATAATTTCAGTCAAGCCATCAGAATGGAGTATATTATTCAACAAAACCCCATTTCTGTTAACAGGGCTGGGATTTGACTATGTCCGGGTGGGATCAATACTTCTGGTATCCATGGTAATAGCTATATTCCTTGGATATTATCTGGCTGTGAATAAAAGGGCAGAAAAATACTGGATACCGATCATACAATCTTTGAGTGCTTATCCGGCTCCTATTTATTTCCCATTTCTGTTTATCTTGACAGAACCATTCATGTTAAGTTTATTTGGAGGATTTACCAATGAACTCTACGTGTTATCGCTCGGGTTTGTCAGTACCTTTTATTATGTATTCTATTCCTTCTGGATGGGGGTAAAGGCAATGCCATCTGAATATTGGGAAATTACAAAAAATCTCAAACTCGGGTATTTCAAAAAAATGAGAAAGGTAATAATTCCTTCTACATTCCCATATCTCATCAGTGGAATATCATCCACAATAAACAGTGCATGGGGAGGGTTAATGATAGGAGAATACTGGCCAAATATATATGGCACGCATTCCCTTTCTGTACACACCGGGCTTATGAAAACTATAGATATTGCTACTGCCAACGGAGACCTGACCCTTGCGGCCTGGGGGTCCTTAATATTCGGCATAATAGTAGCTATTTACTCTGTACTGTTTACAAGAAAAATGATGGATCTTGCACAGAAGAAATATGTTGCTGAAGAGGGTGTTTACTCGGCTTGATACGCCTCAAAAACTATGCCTTTGTATAAGTATTGCCCTCACAAATTTGCCGGGTTACTGATTTAAGGCCATCTGTTCCTGTTTTAGAAAAGAAGCTTCTTTCCATACGATCGTAAGCTCACCAGCAGCCCCAAAATGCCATATGATATTGAAGTGGAGCCTATATACCGTATTATTGGAATCTACGCTAAGGATAATAAAAATGCCTGTTATTATATATTATATAGAACTCAATTCAATAATTGTATATATTAAAATTATGCAATTATAAGCACATTATAAAACATTAATATTATAAACGCAGATTATATATACACTTTATGGATGTAATTGACCCCGATGCAAGGATAGCTGACCTGCTGGGATTGCTTTATGTACTTAATAACATATTCGATGGAAAAACTGACCTTTATCAAATGGAAAAGGAAATGGAAGTAGACCTTGACGATTTAATGCCAATAGTATACACCGCATCAAATATTGGATTGGTGAATGCAGAATCCGGAGATATATCGATATCACAGAAGGGAATAGAATATATAAAATCGGGAATGAATACAAGAAAGCAAATTATACGGGATTCGCTTAAAAATATAGAGCCATTTAAAACTGCTATTTCTATGAGTGAATTCACGCTTGAAGATATAATAGATAAGCTTAAGGAAAATGATGTGCCTACATTCAACAACCCGGACGGAACTCATGACCTGGAGGTAATACTTATTGAATGGGGAATTTATTCCCGCCTTCTGAAAAAAACAGATGATGGTTTCCAGGTTATTGCCTGATCTCGCCTATTCTGTTGTTAAAATACCCTGCATTCCTATCTATAAATAGTCAGGAATAATCCTGGCAACCATTTTTACAATGTTTCTGGCACCATCAGAAACCTCAAAGTCAGTGGCCGAGCCATGAATCATTCCTATCCCCCTTATTCCAACTGCCCTGACTCCCGCTTCCCTGAGTTTTTTAACATATGTTTCTTCAGGGTCTCTCAAAGGGTCGTATTCATTAGTTACCATTATGGCTGGTGGAAGATTTGAAAAATCATCGGCAACAAGGGGCGAGAAATATGGATTTATCAGATCCTGCATATTTTTTGAATACATATTTCCGAAATATCTTATCATCTTTCCCGTTAAGACATAGTTATCGGAATACTCAATAAAAGATCTGGAGAAATTATCCGGTGCAAGGCTTGGATAGAACAATACCTGTACAGCAGGCATTTCAGTTTTCCCATCACGGCATTTCAGGCATAATGCAGCTGCAAGATTTGCACCGGCACTATCACCGGCTACGCCTATTCTGCCTTCTATTCCAAAATCTTTCTTCTTTTTAGCTATATAATGGAACGAATCATAAGCATCATTGAAAGCATCTGGAAATTTATGTTCCGGTGCCAGTCGGTATTCAATAGATATAATCTTAACCCCTGACTCCTTAGCAAGGAAGCGGCAATAATTATCATATGTTTCAATATTGCCGAAAAGAAAGCCTCCACCATGGTAATATAAAATAGCTGATTTTGCATTATTATCATCATACATTCTGGCATTCAGTGTGCGCCCATCCAGTTTTATTTTATAATCTTTGATCTCTTTTATCTCCACTGGCGCCCCCCTGGAGCTCAGTGAGGATTCGTCAAGGAAATTTCTAAGCATAGCAGGCTCTATTTTCGTCATATCTCCCGCACTTTTTGACAATTCTATAAGCGAATTAAAATCCGGATCTACCATATTCATTAAATTCATAACAGTATTTCAATTTATAGTTCTCTCTGTTATAGCCTGTATGAAGTATTACTGGCCCTGGAATATGCCTGTAAAAATTAGATTTATATTGTAACAAAATAAATAT
>JAKAAU010000130.1 GCA_021802165.1 Thermoplasmata archaeon | reverse complement strand
TCTGCGTATCCTGTAAAAACTGAATATTATGATTCCCACAGGTGTGGATATAAAGTATATGATGGCAATTGCGAGATGCAAATTTCCATAGTTTTCGTTGAAAATTCCTATTAGGAAAAGTGAAATAGCACCAGCCATGATAAAGCCTATGGAGAGAAATTTCACTGCAAGGTTTTTATACAGCAGAAGTGCAAATATAAAAATGGAAATTCCACCTATTATTACAGCAGAATCAAAAATAAAATAATATCTGTGTACTCCCAAACTGCTCAATGAATTGACATACCATGAAAAATATGGAGAAATGCCTATATCCAGGAATATTAATATTATCGTGATCAATGGTCCGAGAAAGCCGATGAGATATTTCCTATAACGCACACGAATATAAACATAAAATGGTAAAAAATATTATTGATTCGAACGAAAGTTCTGTTTCATAAAAGGGATTCTTTAATTTCTTTAATGGCCTCTTCCCTGCCAGCGTATCCATGAAAGGTCATGAATTTGCCCTTTTCAAGTTCTTTATAATGCTGGAAGAAATGTTTTATTTTCTCCTTTAATGGGTCACCCAGGTTATTTACATCCTTTATTGCCGCTGATGTTGGGTCAACCTTGTCAACAGGCACCGCCATAACCTTATTATCAGAACCCTCCTCATCGCTCATCTGTGCTATTCCCACAGACCTGCATTTTACAACAGTACCGGATGGGATTGGCACCGATGCAATTACCAGAACATCTAGGGGATCCCCATCCTTTCCCTTTGTATTCAGTATGAAGCCGTAATTTGTTGGGTATACCATGGATGTGAACAGTATCCTGTCAAGAACTATATTATCCACTTCCGGCTTGTACTCCAGCTTCGTATTTGCGCCCTGGGGGATTTCGATGAAAGCATAAAACGTCTCAGGGAAATCCTCTGTCTGTACGTTAAATTTCATAAAACAATATAGCTTATACGTTAAAAAGATTTTTCATTAAACACCCTCTGGAATCCTTATGCCATTCACCGTGAAAGTATATAACAAGCGTTATATATAAATTATTTATATATTTTTAATGAATGATATGGATACTTTGTATGAATATAAACATGCACTGAATTTTGACCAGGTTAAGAGGATACTTTTTGGTGCAGGGCAGGCCAGGCTTGCAGGTGATCAGTTAAGCCTCATGGGCAGGAAAAATACTTTAATTGTCACAGATCCGAATGTTTACAAATTCGGCCTTCTGGAGAACATACTGGAATCTCTTTCAAAAAACCATATAAAATATGAGATATACGATAAGATTTCAAATGAGCCCAATATGGAAAACATCATAAACGCTGTAGATTTTGCCAGGTCTAATGGAAAATTTGATTCTGTTCTTGCAGTGGGCGGGGGAAGTGTTCTGGATACCAGCAAGATGGTAGCCTCCATGGTTACGAATCCCGGAGACCCCTCAGAGTATCTCACCCCTGTGGAGGACAAATTCAAAAATCCCGGGCTTCCAAAAATTCTGATACCCACCACCGGAGGCACAGGTAGCGAGGTTTCTAATATGTCTGTGGTCATAGATAAGGAATCCATGTATAAAACATGGGCTGCAAGCAGTAACCTTCTTGCGGATACTGCAATAGTGGATCCTGTGCTAAATGCCAGTGCACCTCCAAGAACAACTGCAGCCAGTGGTATGGATGCACTTGCACATAACGTAGAGGGACTGATCAGCAAGGAGGCAAATCCAGTATCGGATGGAATTGCCACCAAGGCTGCATCCCTTATTTTCAGAAATCTGAGGACAGCATATAATGATCCGGGCAACATAAGGGCAAGGTCAGGAATGTCCATGGGTGCAATGCTCGGCGGCATGGTGATAACATTTCCCTGGGTTGCAGGCCCTTCCATTCTTGGCCACTGCCTGGGAGAGGCATTCGGCCCTAAATACGGTGCAATCCACGGTGTTGCCGTGGGAATGGCATTGCCATATATACTGGATTTCAACATATCTGCTGCATATAATAAAATCGGTTCACTGGCCAGAATATTCAATATACCGCACAGGGCAGAATCTGCCAGGGAGGTGGCCTCCAAAATCCCGCCGGCAATCATACAGATGCTGAAGGATCTTGAGATGCCCACAACTTTAAAGGAGATAAACTTCCCGAAGTCTGATATAGAAAAATTTGCCGAATATATATATTCTTCAAGGCAGAAGCTCTATGACCTGCCGAGATTCAATCCGAGAAGGCTGACAATGGAAAATTCGCTAAAGCTTATAACAAATATGTATGATGGGACTTTAGAAAATTGAAAATGGTGAATAAATGGAAACTTACAAACTTTACATAAATGGAGAATGGGTGAACTCATCCACAGGGAAACTTCTGGATGTCAAAAACCCATCAACCGATGAAGTTATCGCAAAAGTGCAGTCAGCATCAGAAGCTGACGTAGAAATGGCAGTGGATGCTGCAAGGGATTCCTTTGACTCCGGGGTATGGAGCAGGCTTCCTCCCGGAGACAGATCAAATATTTTACTGAAAATCGCAGACCTTCTTGAAAAAAACCAGAAGGAGTTTATAAAACTCGAGACTGAAAATTCCGGGAAAAGTGTTAAGCAGGTATCTGGTTATGATATACCATACACCATAGATAATATAAGGTTTATTGCAGGGGCATGCAGAACACTGGAGGGGAAGGCCATGGCAGAATACGTTGCGGACGGGACAAGTGCAATAAGAAGGGAGCCCATCGGTGCAGTTGGAGTTATAACTCCGTGGAACTACCCGCTCATGATGGTTATATGGCGCGCCTTTCCAGCCATTGCCACAGGAAACTCCGTTGTAGTAAAGCCGGCAAGCTACACCCCACTGACAACCCTGAAACTTGCCGAACTGGTTGAAAATGCCGGAGTTCCTGCAGGGGTTTTCAATGTAATTACGGGCCCGGGAAGCTCCGTGGGTGAACAGATGGCAAGGAGCAACAAGCTGGACATGATTGCATTTACAGGGAGCACTGAGGTTGGAAAAAGGCTCTCTGATCTCGGTTCCTCAACCCTGAAAAAGGTTTCCCTTGAACTGGGAGGCAAGGCACCTTTCATAGTTTTCGAAGATGCAAATATTGATGCTGCCGTGGAGAGTGCCATAGTGGGCGGTATGGTAAATAATGGCCAGGACTGTGCAAATTCAACCAGATATTATATCCAGGAAAAAGTTTTTGATAGGTTTGTACAGCGGTTGAAAGAAAGGATTAGGCAAATAAAAATAGGCGATCCGGAAAATCCCGATACCGATATGGGGCCTCTCATTTCTGAGGCACAGAGAACAAGGGTTGAGGGATATATTAAAAAGGGAATAGAAGAGGGTGGCAGGCTGATCTCCGGGGGCGATAGGCCTAAAATTAACGGCCACGAGCACGGATATTACATTGATCCGGCTCTCATATATACTGAAAACGAGTCATCTGCCATTGTCAAAGAGGAGATATTCGGACCTGTATTTACCATATTGAAATTCAGGGACTACGATGACGTAATCAGGAGAAGCAACGATGTCACATACGGCCTCGGATCATCAGTATGGACTTCTGACATCACAACTGCAATGAGGGCAACAAGGGATCTGAGATTCGGCACTGTATGGGTCAATGAGCACGTGGTGGTTCCATCTGAGATGCCATGGGCTGGATACAAGCAGAGCGGCCACGGTGCATCACTTTCACCCTACTCGCTGGAAGAGTTCACATACATAAAGCATGTATACTTTGATATAACAGGAAAGGTGAGAAAGGACTGGTACGACCAGATTTTTAAAGGATAATTAAAAATTATTAATCCTCTGTAATTACCTCGGAAAAGTCCTCACCTCCGGCTTTCATTAAGTCCTCTTTTTTATTTTTATACAGGTACATTCCGAATATAAATGATCCAAGAACCCACAGGGCAGCAAGTATGGGCGATAAAATATAGGGCCATGTCAGTTCATCGAATGCAAACACTATAATAGGAATCAGCACCACAAATGAGATAAGAGGTATTACCATATCCTTCAGTGTACTGTATTCCACCTTTTTATCCTTCCTGGCAAACCTCACGTAGGCCAGGCTGGACATTGCATGTGCGGTAACCAGGCCGATCCCTGCCATGGCTCCTGTTATTATTGCAGCATCGAAAGGCCCGAAGGGAAATGACAGGCCAAGGGCAACAACTAGGGCGATCAGGGATACAAGCGTAACCGCCCTGTATGGAGTTCTGTATTTTTTATGGGTAACTGCAAAATACTTGGGAAAAACCCCGTCTCTGGCCATGGCATATATGACCCTGGACTGGACAATTGGATTCGCAACAGTGTATGCAATATATCCATTCAGTATGAAGAACAGCAGTATTATTTCACCGGGAAGCCCGAAAAATCTGTGCCAGATTATCAATCCCGGATCCGGGGACGCGGCGTAACCGCTCATAACAGAAGGCCCCCATGCTATGGTCAGGGCATACATTGCCGATATGAGTGTTGCACCGGCAAGTATTGAGGCAATTATTATAGCCCGGGGCACATTGAATTTTGATTTTTCTGTTTCCTCGCTTATGCCTATCACGGTTCCCAGGCCGCCATAAGCCTCGATTCCATAAAGCAGTGCAAACAGAAATGGTATGGCATTGATTCCCCGGGGGGAAAAAACACTTAGGGTATTGGCATGGCCCATGGATACAATAATGTACCAGCTTGTAGAGAGCAGAAATACAACCTCAACTGAGGCAGTAATAAGTAGATAAACAAGGGATGGCTTGATGCCGAAATAATTGAACAGCAGCCCTGTGGCAAATGGTATGAGTATCAGGGGAATCCATATGAAAGGTATTGATGAGATGCTGGGGCTCAGCAGGTAAATTACTGACGCAAACCCCAGAAGCCCGAAGCTCGGATATATTATCATTTCATCCAGCAGATAAACCCAGCCGTTCATGAAGCCGTAAAAACCACCCATTCCATGGCCGCCTATTGCATAGTAGCCGCCCGCATGGGCCACCCTCCTGCTGAACCTGTAATTTGTATTCACCATTAAGAGGTAGACCACCCACGACAGCAGCACAGCC
>JAKAAU010000129.1 GCA_021802165.1 Thermoplasmata archaeon | reverse complement strand
TTCCTACATACCTTCCGGTTTTGTCTCCGAATTCATAATATTTCATGATACACCACCAGGAATACAATTCCTATGAATATGGAAATTATTGCTGCTATAAGGGGTATAGCAGTATTAATTCCAGACTGGCTGTATTCTGATTTGCCCCTGAACAGCATTTTTGATACATTGAAATTTATTGATACAAAAGCGAGGAACAGTGAAAGTACTATTATACCGAACTGTGCATAGAAATGTATGGATAGCACTGAGTAAAGTATAAGGAATTCACCAAAGAATGTTCCGAACGGGGGAGTTCCAGTTACGGCAAAGGATGATAGGAGCATAGAAGCGGCACTCGCTTTATTTCTTATTAATCCACCAACACCATCAATTGATTTTGTCCCTGACATCTCATAAACATTTCCTGAGGAGTAAAATGCACCGGCCTTACCGAAGCTGTGTGAAAGTAGAAGTAGAAGGGAACCCACGAGCCCGGCGAAGGTAAACGTGCTCAAACCTATGAGCGCTATGTTCATATTCTCCATTGTTGAATATGCAAACATTCTCTTGTAGTTTTTCTGATATCCGAGGAATATAGCTGCAAAAAGTACTGAAATGGTTCCAGCCCAGACGAATACTTCCCGCATTGGATATATTTCGTAAATTCTGTAAAGCACATACAGTGCTACAGGCAGTAATACTCCGGAGAACATTGCACTAACGGGAGCAGGGGCCTCGCTATGGGCATCGGGAAGCCATGTATGTACGGGAAAAACACCCACCTTCGTGCCGAATCCTACTAGGGCAATTCCCACGGCAAGCCTTACAGCTAGGCTGTCTTTGATTCCTTTAGATAGAATTACCGTAACTGTAAGTGTTCCGAAGGCGTAGTATATTAGTATAACAGATATGAAAGCAAATGTTACACCAGCTGAGACTATAATTATGTACCTCCATGTTGCCTCCAGTGATATATCGGATTTCTCTGTGATCAGGAGTAGCGCAGATGATATTGTGGTAGTTTCTATTCCCACCCACATGAAACCATAATTGTTTACCATGAGGGCAAACTCCATGGCAACATAGAAGAATCCCATGAGCATATAATAAACATTTTCAGAAATTCCCTTATTCTTCACATTATGGATATATTTTCTGGAGTAGATCAAGGACATAAGATAAATGGAACTCACCATCAGAATGAATATATACGTAATATGGTCAATGAAAAAGAATCCGGAATCAGATAAATTAAAGTAAAGTGGAATAAGCAGGAACATTTCAATAATTGCCGCTATTATGCTGGTTATCTTAATATTTTTATAGAATCCCATTGCAATCAGAGGTATAATCAGTATGAGTATTTCGTAAATCATCCTCTCAACTCCTCCACCGGTTTATGCTCGGTTTTCTCTATGCTGATAATTGAAAAAATTACAACCAGTATTAGCACATCCAGAAATACACTGCTTTCTATTATTATGGGAACGGGAAGAATAAAGGTGCCCATGAGTATCAGGGAATTTTCTTCCTCTATGTAACCCAGTATCTGTGCAATAGTTCTCCTCCTGGATGCAATAATAAAGAGCCCCTGGAAGAACAGTAACATGGGAAATAGAATGATATTGCTTTCAGGAAATATGCGTGAAACTATATGAATAAAAGATATTGAATATACTATAAATATGGAAACAACAATAAATGCAAGATCCACAAGGAGATAGTAAGTGGTAGGAAGCTTCGATTCGTATAAATAATTTTTATTCTTGGGTATCTTCGCTGCAAGGAAATATGTGACCAGAAAACTTCGCAACAGTATAACAAGTACTGCCAGAATGAAAAATGTATACTGTTTCAGCTCTATACCTAGAAGTATTGCTATGAGGGCAATGAGGAATGACTGAAATGCCTGTGTCATGACCATGGATCTTAAATATTTATTGCTCTGAATGTAAAATCCTGTAACTACAATGAGTGCTGCAAGCAGGTATATTACCGTAAAAACTATATTCATGCGATCACCTCAGTAAGTATTAAAAATAGTATTGAAAATGTGAATGCTACTGCAAGATAGTCTATGACCTTGAACAGGCGCAATTTCGCCAGGGATGTATCAACTATCAGTACAATTATTATGAGGAAGATCCATTTACCAAACATTACAATAGCATTGAGGAAAAATAAGGGAAATGTATTGAACATTCCCCACGGAATAAGGAATACATTGATTAACACTGACCCGAGAAGATACACTTTCATATAGGATGACCATTTGTTTACTGCAAGTGCCTTTCCACTGTACTCATAATCTATGCCAGAATCAATCATACCCATTTCCTGGTTTCCCTCACTCTGTGTTGGCATCTTTCCGAATTCATACATAAATATCATGAAAAATGCAAACACTGCGAAGATATGTACAAGGCTAAGGTTGGAAAGTGGATGGCTGATAAGATAATGATTTGTTGTGTATGGATTGTTTGTGCCGCTTATCAGTGCCACTGCGAAGAATACTGTTATAAGTGTACCTTCACTGAAGAAGTTGAAGGACATGAGCCTTGATGCCCCCATGGAGGAGAAGTTGCTGCCTGAATCCATTGTCCCTATTATTTTTATGAATGCAGCCAGGGAAAATAATATTGCACCGGCAAAGAAATCACCTGACGCGGTAAAAATTATGGGTTTTGTCATGAATACAGGTATAATGAGGGCTATGAGCGAATATATGCCGAATGCCATATAAGGTGCGTATAAGAATAATCTGGAGGAATTTTCAGTAATTACAGTCTCCTTTTTCAGTAACTTGAATATATCATAATATGGCTGGAATATGCTTGGCCCTCTCCTTGATTCAACATTTGCCTTGAACTTTTCAAAAATTCCTATAAGAAGTGGTGAAAAAAGAACAACGAATAAGTACTGCGAAAGCGTCTCCAGGATTAACTCTAACATTTTAACCACCAGTAGGCGTCATCAGCGCACTGCATTATGGAGACGTCATTCCTATACTGAATGATTCAGGAATATTTAAATTTTAGTTTCTAAAGTTGATAATTGAAGACGCAATGTGTCAAATTTTATGAATAAAACACTGTTGAATCGTACAATATCTGCGCCAATCATATGCCGAAATAGTAAAAAATCCTGCTTTGACAATTTTATATAACACTAGCGCTTAGGCGCCGGGAACGTGGTTAGAATATTAAGCATTAAGTAAAATCCATAAATATGGTGTTAATACCCATATCAACTGGAATTACAAAAGCAATAAAAATTATAATCTGTTTTTATATTCTGCTGCCTTTTTGAATAATGGTTCAGGGCAATTGAATACTGTTGGTTCATTTGTCAATTTTAGTTTATTTGATAAATAATATTGAATAGATGCTATTTCATCTCCATTTGATATGTATACCTTTATTTTATTATTCAGAAAATATATTCCTGGCCCACCTATTCCCGGTAATATTATAGAATTCACTTTTTCTTTCATCAATGATTCTAACAGAGGGAGACCACCATCCTCCTTTATTTCTATTGACGGATTTTTATAAGTTTTTATTAAATCATACCTGTTTCTGTCGTTTGATATTTTATATATATGAACTTCACTGGCCTTTCCGGGCATATCTAAATTTCTTCCTGTAGCGGGCACTGCCAATATTTCCATAGGCGCTAATGTAGACTATTTATATAAAGGTTTTATAATTCTCATGAAATTATTTTCCTATAAATGACCGACTATTCCATGCTAAAATTTAAGAAAATCTCTATTTTATTATGCTGGATGAGTATATTATTATCGGAGTCACTTTTCTCCAATAATATCTATAATAAAGAAAATTATCATTGACGTAAGCGCTTGCCGCGTAGAATGTCTTTGAATTATTCTTAATCTGATAACATATTTCATCATCCTGAGATGATACTGCATTATTAGATTCCCGTCCCCTCATAATTTTCCAACTCCAGTAAGCGTTTCTTTACAGATAACCCACCACCGTAGCCGCCTAAATCGCCATTGCTTTCAATAACTCGATGGCATGGTATGACAAGTGCAATAGCATTTGCACCATTTGCATTACCCACTGCACGAATGGCTTTTGCATTATTTATGCTCTCTGCCAATTGCGAATAGGTTGAGGTAGACCCATATGGAATTTCCATCAATGCATTCCAGACACTTTTCTGAAAATCTGTCCCTATCACTAATAATGGAATGTCAAATTCCTTCCTGTTTCCGGTCAGATATTCATCAATTTGTTTTCTGGCTTCTGTTAAAGTTTCATCATTTTGTTCTAAAAAGTCGGCTTTAAGACCAGTTTTTATCCTGCTATCAACAGATATTCTCATTTTTCTATATCTAAAATCAAGCAGGCAAAGGTGGTCCTCAAAAGAACCCAGTATCAGTTCTCCTATTTTTGTTTTATAATATTGGATATTGATATAATTCATAACGTTATATAGCAAAATACCATATATTAAAGCTTCTTAATGTTTAAAAATATAGTAATGACTATTTCTTCAATTTTCTCAGAATAATTATATAGTAAAATCTACTTTACTTTTATGAAGTTTGCCGTACTTATTGGCTGGAATGGTTCTGTTATACAGTCCTTTTTGAGGGCAGCTGAGGAAACCGGAAACGAGATAGAGATAAAATATCCAAGACTTGATCCTGTAAACTCTCAATTCGTTGATTTTATTAAGAATGCCGATGCAGTTTTTATACATCATTTTTCAGGAGAGAACATATACAGCAATATCTTGGAAGATATTGAATCTGTAATCAAAAATAAAAAGAATGTTATTGCCATAGATCCAATACTCAGCAGTTATTCCACAGTAAGCAAATATGTTGAGGAAAAAGTATCTAATTATTATTTCTACGGTGGGTATAAAAATATCAAAAATATGATACTATTCATCGAAAGCCTGAACGATGGCTGCAAATATCAAGATCCAGTAGAAATGCCTTTCTCGGGTATATATAACTACGGCAATCAAGATTATTCCAGGAAGGCCGGTATACTATTCTACCGCACAGCGTGGGTGGATAACGATACCGGCATTGTGAAGTCTATTATTAATGAACTGAACAGCAGAAAAATATCGGCAATCCCTGTGTTCACTA
>JAKAAU010000128.1 GCA_021802165.1 Thermoplasmata archaeon | reverse complement strand
CTGGTCAATAGCTCCAGCCCTGAAAGTATCGGACGCAGATAATACTACACTTTTATTATTGCTCTTAAGATAGTACGCCAGTTTCCCTATGGTTGTTGTTTTTCCGGTTCCGTTTATGCCAAGAAACAGTATTACAAATGGTTTTTTCTCAACGGTGAGAAGGTTAACAGCATCCTTATTATTGTGCTGGATAACATCACGAACCACACTCTTTAATTCTTCTTCAACTGCAGGATAATCAATTTTTCTCTTTAATTTGCCGAGATTCGCCTTTAATTTTTCAATAATTTCCTCTGTGGCATCATAGCTTACATCTGCCTCAAGGAGAGTTTCCTCTATGGTGCTTTCAAGTTCATCCCGCCTTATTGTTTTTTCCTTCTGTGGAGCTACAGAATCCCGGGTTGCTGTTAACGAATCTTTTGGCCCATTTTCCCTATTTCCGGAAAATATATCGGAAAATTTCTTTTTTAATTTGTCAAACATTACCTGTTTCCTTCCTGGGCCCTCTGGACAGAATACATGAGGGCATCGTAATTATTCTGAGCTGACTGTTTCTGCTTTAACAGGTTGTTGTATGTATCCTGCAGGCTCTGTATATTTTCTTCCATCCTCTTTATAGTTTTTTCTTTTTCCTCCTCTATAAAAACACCGGAGCCTACCGGCACAATAATTTTTGATGTATCCAGTGCAGCCTTGGAAAATAGGCCGGATCCGATGGATATTTTTACATCCTTTGATTTCTCATAATCTGTATCCTTTAACAAAGCAAGTGTATCATTCGATTCTTCAAGTGTCTTCAATAATAAATTCATTCTTGAATCTATAGTTTCCAGTAAGTTTTTTAAATATTCAATCTGTTCTACCAGTTCATTTTCTCCTGCCATTTAATTACCTCCAAATTTTTTCCTGTTATAAACAAGTGAGTCTATTACAGGTATAGGCTCACCGGATAAATAATTTATCAGGGCGCCACCCCCGGTTGATATATATCCCATGGAATCTGAAAGCCCGAATTCATTAATTGCATTTATTGTGTGCCCTCCCCCGACTATTTTTGATGCAGGGCTCTGGGAAACTGCATTAAATATTTCCCTGGTTCCAAGTGAGTATTCATTTATTTCATACATTCCCATCGGGCCATTGAGAAATATATTTTTTGCTTTTTCTATAATACTGCTAAAAGTTTTAATGGACTCAAATCCAATATCTGCCAGCAACTGGTCATCTGGAACTTTCTCACCTGTTTTTATTTCTGTCTGTAAGGGATTAAGCATGAAATCTTCAGGGAGGTATATGCGATCGGAGAATCTGGATAACAACGATTTGCATTCCTCCAGCAATTTCTTATAATTTTTATCCTGTTTTTCGATGAATTCCATGTTCCTTTTCCCTATGTCTATCCCGGAAGCCCACAGGAATATGTTTGCTGCCACACCACCAAAAATTATATTGTCCACTATCCCTTTCTCCAGGAATGGGCCTGTTACCTTTATAGCATCCCTAATTTTGGCTCCACCCATTATAGCCAGTTTCGGATGTGATTTAGAATTCATGAACCTGTCTATGCTCTTAATTTCAGTTTCCATAAGCCTGCCAGCTATATTGGGCTTTATATCCTTGAATCCGGTAAGTGTTGTCTGATCCCTGTGTATCGCAGGAAAAGCATCGATTATAAAGTAATCAAATAATTTTGATAAATTTCTGACAATAAATGTGTTTTTCTGGGCAGCCCCATCATCTTTTATAAGTATTTCTTCGCTATAGAATCTGGAGTTCTCCAGCATGATAATATCTCCATTTTTCATGTTCCTTATAGCTGTTTCCACTGCAGACCCTATCAATGAATCAACGAATAAAACATCTCTGCCTAACAGCCTGCCAAGATGCCCTGCATGTTGCCGCAAACTTACAAAATCACTGTCGCCCGGCCTTCCCTGGTGGGCAATAATAACAACCTTTGAGTTTTTAAGTTCGTTAATTGTCCTCAAATAATGAATGAATCTTGTATCATCCACTACTTCTCCGGTTATAGGGTTAATTGGGGAATTTATATCTATTCTAAGATACACTCTCTTGCCATTGAAATCAAAATCGTCCATAGTGTAAAACGGGGACCTATCCATAGTTCATAATATGTAAGTTGTATATGATTATTTTTTAATCCACCATTGAAAGATGTGGTATGCCAGTTTTAAATCCAGGGAGACATATTATTCCATGTGGGAATATTTTAATAATACCGGTATATATTATTACATGTATGTTCCACGGGAATTCAAAATTGATGATATGGAAAAAATTGTAGATTTTGTGAAAAATTATAGCTTTGGCATAGTTCTAAGCATATACAATGGAGAGATATATAACACTCAAATCCCGCTGATGCTTGATGCTTCAGGCAATAATATAGTATTGAAGGGGCATATGGCCCGTGCAAACATGCAATGGTATCATTCAAAAAACAATAAGGTGGCAGTTCTTTTTACTGGGCCACATCATTATATATCGCCAGAATGGTATAAGGAGAAAGATTCAGTTCCAACATGGGATTATATGACAGTACGTTTTGATGGCATACTGGAAACTATGGATGATATAGAAACTAAAAAATTCCTGGTTGATCTCTCTAAATCTTATGATCCAGAATGGACAAATAAAGGATACGATAAAAAGGAGTATTATGCGAAAATGGTTTTGCAAATCGCTGCATTTACCATTAAGGTTAATAAAATAACTGCTAAATTTAAACTTACCCAGAACCACCAGGAAGATATGGAAAATGTTGCAATTAATCTGGATAAGGTTGGAGACGAAGACGCACGCTTAATAGCCAGGTATATAAGAAGGGAAGCAGGAAAATAACTTTTTATACGGTTAATCTATTATGACATCAGGGTTTGTGGGGTAGCCTGGCATCCTTCCAGCTTCGGGAGTTGGAGACTCCGGTCCAAATCCGGACAGACCCATTTATAAACTTAATATATACACAATAGAAAGTTCTGGTGATTTTTAACAGGAGCATTAAATCAGAATAGAATGCGGAGAGTGGGATTTGAACCCACGAATCCCTGCGGAAATGGACCCTGAATCCATCGCCTTTGTCCTAGCTCGGCAATCTCCGCTTCCTCATAGCCACAGTTTCATTATGGACCATTTTCAGGATAGCTGGATATTTATTTTTTCCTAATAACTTTATCTTTTTTATGCTTGATTCGAGGCTTATCATATTGCCCGGACTTACTATTGTATGCTTATTTATTGCATACCCTAGTTTTTCATTATTGTAAACTACATATCCCGTATCATCAATTTTTCCCATCAGAAGCGATTTTGCTACCCCAATTGTAGCCCTGCCAAGCACAACGCCGGCAAATGTTGCCAATCCACACTTTCTGGGGTGTAGCAATCCATTTGCATCAATCAACAGCAATCCATCAACATTCACGGAAAGCTTTTCAATAAACGGGCTTTCTCTGTATCCCAGATAACCGGGTATGTATGGGAAATTAACCTTCATTTCCAGATTTTTTACCATGTATTCACCGGAATTATAGTATACAAGTGCACCGTAACCTGTACGCCCTTCATATGATACGTCTATAGCAGCATAATTTTCTTCATCCCGATCCCCGGCAAAATCGGCCATTGAAGCTATTTTTTCCTGCTCCTCCTGTAATTTTGCCAGCGGGTAATCTGTTTTAAAATCTGAAAAAAACCGTTCATTAAAATTTTCAACCATTCCATTGGAAATTATAATTCCATCCTTTCTCAAACGCCTGGCTTTTTCTTCTACCCCCAAAGCATATTTTCCCATCCTTCTATCGGTGTGTACAACCTTGTAGCATGGTATCCCATCGGGATCTTCATTTATTGACAGCATATATCCAACTGCCCTTGCCGCCCTGATATCTCCAAGAGCTTTTGCAAGTTCCCCATAGGTCGTTATATAACCTTCAGGTATCTGCTTAACAAGGCTATAGAAATAATCATAGAGGTTAATATGTGTATAATTCATCAAAAACTATACGCAATTACCATATATTATTATTCAGAATAATTTTATTCATTTTATGAATCATTTACTCATAAACTTTAAATTTTATCATTTAATACACCACCAATGTTCGAGTCATTCTTTTATAAGGTTGGCAGATATGTCAAGAAAAATAAGAAAAAAGTACTGGTATTCTGGATAATATTGTTCCTGCTTATGGCATATCCGGCAACCCTTATATTCAGTGATACTTCATATAACCTTACCAATTCCCTGGTTACAAAAAATTCCCAGTCAAGTAAGGCAAATGATATACTGAGCGCACAATTTAATGGTAGTTCATCCGACCCATCCATAATTATAGTTTCAAATAATACTCCCATAGATAACCTTACAATAAGCAGAGATATGATGGCATTCCAGCATTCTATGGATTCATATTTAAAAAGCATAAATGTGGGGTATAATAGTACTACAAGTATTTTTACAGTTGAAAATAAAACTTTGATGAGTTATTCAAATAGTACTTATAAGCTGGAAACTGGTACAAGATTCATGATAGAATATACATTATCGAATCTATCTAAGAACAATAATGTAACCATGGCTGCTGAGAATATTACGCAAACCTCTCCCTACAATTCAACCTTTAAAGACTTACTTTTTGAATTAAATTTCACAACTCCTAATGAAATCTACGGTTTTGTGGATAAAATTTATCATAATATGGCATCCTTTCAAAGTAAACCCTACATGGAAAGTTACGTTGTAAGCCTTGTAAATAGTTCCCAGATATATTTAATAAATAACGCAAAACCTTTAGCCAACCCGCTTATACAGATCAACTCGCCCTATTACAGTAATTATTTATACTCATTATACAACAATTCAGGTAAGAATTACAATGCATTTGTTAGCAATATAATTAACAATACAACATACAACAAATTTCCGGTATTGCCGTCCAGCTACAGTTCATCATCCTTAATCAATCAGAAAAATTCAACACTGATAATGATATTTTCCTATAAGACCAATATTACAGCCGCACAGCAGTCACACATAAATTCAATTGAAAAGACATATAGTTCCAAAATATCATCGAGTTCATTTTATCTCGCA
>JAKAAU010000127.1 GCA_021802165.1 Thermoplasmata archaeon | reverse complement strand
TATGATATATAAATATTACTGCACAAATATGTATACTTATTTAAAGACAAAGTATATTAATATAATATATCGCATTACAAAATAGATGACTGAAAAACTGTATTATACCGATATGTACGGGAAAGAGTTTGATGCTTCTGTTATTTCTGCTGAAAATGGAAGTATTGTGTTAGATAGAACATTATTTTATCCTACAAGTGGTGGGCAACCAAATGATACGGGAATTCTGAAAACGATAAATGGCGATATACGCATAGTTGATGTTAGGCAGGAAGATGGCACAATTATGCATATTGCCGACGGCCCTGTGACTTTAGCCAGTGGTGATAAGGTACATGGCATAATAGACTGGGAAAAGCGTTATATACATATGAGGTACCATACAGCGGTACACATAATTGATGGGGTGGTAAACAACGACTACAAGAATGGCTTACTTACAGGGGGGCAGATATATGATGACCATGCCAGGGTTGATTTCAGCTTTGATATTATAGATAAAGAGCTTATTTCAGAGATAATATCAAAAGCCCAGGATATTGTTGATTCGGGGTTGAAGGTATACCAGCGTGAGATAGAGCGATCCGAGGCCCTCAAGATTCCTGGGCTTTCAAGGACAGAGCCAGGGAGACAGTTAATAGAAAAACTGCCGGTTGTAAGAATAATAGAAATTGAAAATTTTGATTTCCAGGCCGACGGAGGTACCCATGTTGCAAATACAAAAGAAGTTGGGCAGATAGAAATGTTAAAAATAGAAAATAAGGGAAAAGGACACAAAAGGCTGAGTTTCAGGCTAAATTGATATCGTCCATGAGGAATGCCGGGAGCCGTGTTGCCTCAGGTATTTCATCCATATTTATTGTTTTATTAACACCGGATAATTTGAAATATGTATTCAAAAATTTGGCTATATAAAAGTTATTTATAACTCCCATTGTACCTACTCTAAGAGTAGTGCCGGATATTGAACCCATTCCTCTTGACACAGAAATGCCAGCATTTAGAAGTTTTTTTATCATTTCACTATCGTTATTATAAAAGCAAACAACGGTACTGGAATATATATCCTTATTGCCAAATATTCTCACACCGTTTTCTGCGAGTTTATCCCTTATAAACTGTGAGGACGATTTTATTCTGTTTACACGGTTGATGAATCCTTCCCGATCAAGTATTTTCAATGCTAAGTTCATAGATTTAAATGCGCCTGTAGCCGGTGTGTATGCTGTCTCATTCTTGTCGAGAAACTTCATGGAAGTTTTAAGATCAAGATAGAATGGAGCATTAACTGATGGTGCATTTTCCATATCCTCACATGCCTCCCTGGACAGGAATATTATTCCGATTCCCGGGATAGCTGCAATATTTTTCTGGCTGCCGGTTACCATAGCATAGACCCCTTCCATTCCCATGGAATAACCGCCGAAACCAGAAACATCGTCAATCAAAAGCTTTGCCCCCTTACCCCTCACTATTTTTATGATTTCAGACATATCACGTATTGCGGTTCCATTCGATGTTTCATTGTGCACTAAAAATAATTTGTCGTAATCCCTGTCCCTGATTTCATTTAACAGCAATTGCATATCAAGCATATCATATTTTATAAACTGGGTATTTTTTGTTTTTCTTGAGATAGATTCTATAAGCCTTTCACCGAAATCACCATAGCTGATGGAGAGAACCCGGTCATCCTCTTTTATTAGAGAAAATACCATGGTTTCCACGGCCAGAGTGCCTGATCCTGTAACCATTACAGTTTTATACGCACCTGAAAATTTATTTAGAAGAGACTGGTTCTCCTCCATAATTTGCCTGAACTCATGAGAGCGGTGATTTACAACATAGGAGCCTGCATTCGCAACCGAGAATGGGACCTCAACAGGACCCGGAATTAACAGCATTATTACCACTCATTGATTATATTATCAGCAGTCATTATGGCAATTCTCTTCTGGGCCTCCTTCGTCTGGGCTCCAAGATGCGGGGTTATCATCACGTTATCCATGCTGAGCATTTCCAGTTCATAGTCTTCCTTTGCAGGCTCATTCCAGAATACATCGCTTACAAAAGCCGATATTTTACCATTTTTTAAATATTTAAGCATATCCTTTCCATTTATTGCTCTTGCCCTTGAGGTGTTGACTATTATTACCCCTTCTTTTAATTTCGCCAGTTCAGGATCATTGAGTATATATGGGGAATCCTTCCTCATAGTTACGTTTATTGATATAACGTCTGAATTCTGGAGAAGTTCCTCCAGAGAAACTTTTTTAACATATTCTGGATATTCAACAGGCATAGGGTCGTATGCTATAAAATTCATCTTAAAAACCTTGGCTGCATCTACAATCGCTTTGCCAATTCTCCCGAATCCTAGAATTCCAAGAGTTTTTCCCTCAAGTTCAATTCCCTTTAATTTTGTAAAATTATTCTTTTTTGTATTTTCTATGCCCTTAAACAGGGACCTGGCACCTATCACCATCATTGCAAGTGTGATCTCAACAACACTCTCTGTAGAGGATCCGGGAGCATAAACAACCTTTATGTGTTTTTCTTCAGCATAATCTGTGTCTATATTATCCACGCCGATTCCGGCCCTTGCAATTATCTTTAATTTTTTGGCCCTGGATATGACATCCCGGGTAATTTTGGTTCTGCTTCTAACAACAACAACATCATAATTTCCTATGACATTAAGAAGATCCTGTGCAGATATTTCAGGATTGTAGTCTATTTCAAATTTATCACTCAATTTTTCCCTTAGCACACTATCAACGGGGTCACATATCAGTACTTTTCCGTACATATAAAGTGATGGTATTATTACTTATAATAATTTCTTACGGTAATTGAAATCAAATACAATGACAAATAATTAATTGAAAAAGCAATTTATTAATTAACTTCGAAATATATTGTTAATGTTGTAACAGCAGACTTTCATGGGATTCATGCACATATAGGGATATTCGAATTTTTTCCAAAAGCAGTATCATATAAAGTATTTATAGGATACAGGATTTAAGATGTATGCAGCTGGTCTTCGATGAATACTTTAAATCATATCCGGTAAAGAAAAAGATAATCGAAAAGCTGTATGCAAACGGGATATCCATAGTAAATGATAAATTTTTTGTAAACAATATAGAAGTCCCGCTGAGCAGCATTGCAAATGCTATAAAGGTGAACCGCAGGACGCTGTATGAAACTATTAAATTCGTAAATGAAAATCCAGTAGTTAAGGAGATTATGCAGAATATTTCTGTGATCCCTGACATAAAAAGGGTCTCCTTGTTAATGAGAAATGAAATTGTAACTGTATATATAGATAAAGGAATGTATTCAAAGGTTATAGTTGAGGTCATGGATATTTTAAGGAATCATACATCCAATATCAAAGAGGTATATTCACAGAATTCTGACTATGAATCGAATTTCATCAGGATTATTTTTTACAATGAGCTGGATGGATCGACATTTCAGGGTCTTGATAGGATAGCCGGGGTGAACAGAATTATTATCAATTCCCCGGAAAAGTTAAATGTTATATGCGATAAATGTGAAATAAAAATATGCCCGCATAAAATATCCTCAAGCCTGAGGGAGCATAATATTTGAATTAGATTATATAAAATTAGATATAATAGAAAAATATATATGTAACCATATTTTTAGTATATCGTGGATCCAAGGCAGGAACTAATAAAAAATATATACGATTTTCTTAAGAAGAATGATTTTACAGTTTCAGAGCCAGGGCTTTACGGACTTGTCACCTTTGATTTAATATGCAGAAGGGGTAGTGAAAGATACATACTCAAGATTCTTTACAATGTGAATACGTTCAGCAAGATAGGTGTAGTTCCTCTTATTAAGATGAGTGCAATGACTGATTCCACTGCACTGATCATCGGGGAAAAGGCCGGAAATGGAAAACTTGAAAGAGGAGTCCTTTATTTCAGGCACGGTGTACCTATACTTTCACTGGAAAGTTTCGAGGATTATATAAATGGAGAGGCTCCTTTTATATATTCTGCTCCTGGAGGATTTTACGTTGGAATAAATGGGCAGAAAATGAGGAATCTCAGGGAGGAAAAAGATTACTCAATAGGTTACATCGCACAGAAACTGGGTGTCTCAAGAAGGTCGGTATCCCTATATGAATCAGGGAGCTCTGCAACAATAGATATATACCTTAAACTTGAGTCAATACTCAAGGGAGACATCAGCCGTGAGGTTGATATATCCATAACAGCTGAACCGGATATGCCAGTAAGTCCGGCAAGTGAGTTTATCAGTGAAGTTCTGAGCATTATGAACAGCATAGGCTATGTTTCCGAGTATATAAGCAGGAATCCATTTGACGGCCTTTCCTTCAGCTCTGACTCAAGATTGATAGTTGGAACATTCAATGATACAGGGGAAAATTTGAACAGAATAAAATCCATAAAAAAGATAAGTGATGTGCTGGAGGAGATACCGATCATAATCAACAAAGAGAGAACATCCAGAAAAGATGTATATGGATGCCGGATAATTAATTTTAATGATTTGAGAAAGGTTTATGATATTGACCGCTTTAATGAACTGTTAGAAAAATGAATATGATGTACCAGGTTAATGACAGGTTATATATATTTGGGGGGGTCAAGGGGCTTGTGCGTGATGGAGACGAACTGAGAAAGGAACTTCTTGAAAAAAGGCCAGATATAATATTTATAACCATTTCTCCAGAACAGGTAGAAGGCATGAAAGATTTTATAGAGGATCCCTTCGAGGTAGACCTTTCCGATTATGAAATACTTTATGGCATTAACCTGGCCAATTACGGAGAAGTTATGACTCCATCACCTGTATACATAGAAGCAACAAAATACTGCAAGGAGAATAACGTTGAAATGATAGGCCTTGACATGGAAGAGGGAGAATATCAGATTCTTTACAGTAAATACATTAAAACCACAGATTTGCTCAGGCATTCAATGAGAAAGAAAAAAGTCAGCCGGTTTAAGTTTGATCAGCAAACACCTGAGGAATTCGTGGAGGCATGGAACAGGGCTGTTGATTTAAAATCCTTCAAAAAGGTTAATGCAGCCAGAGAGGAATATATAATAAATAGAATTGATAACCTTTTGAAAAGATCGGA
>JAKAAU010000126.1 GCA_021802165.1 Thermoplasmata archaeon | reverse complement strand
TCTGTTCATTATACCCTATAAAAATATATAATTTACCTAAAATATTTAAAATCACTGACACATAGTTTTTATATACATATTTACATTCCATCTTTATAAAGAAAAGTCAAAAGAAGCTTGTGGCAGTTTTGGTAATTATAGTACTGGCACTGATTGCCTATGGAATAATTCCTGCTGCTATTGCAACGAGCCCAGGTTCAATGCATAATGGTGATACATACTATATATACGGCACTGTGGCCCATAGATTAACATACGATAATTCAAGTGTTTTACAGGTAAACGACTCTGGTCATTGTTTTTATGTTTTTTTATAATGGATCTGCACCGGCAGTTGGCACACATGTATTGGTCCATGGAAAATATAATAATGACTTTATATTTAGTGCTATAAAAGCAAACAGTGTTTACTCATGGTATTATTCGCTTTGATGGACCTATAAAACTATTAATAATTTCATTACTTTTTCAGGATTAAATAATTATACAAGTTTTTTCATGGGATAAAATCTATATTTCAGATAGGCATATATTATTATGAACTGTGAAATGTGTGGTGAGCCGAGCGATAAATTAACTAAAGTACGCATTTCAGGAGCAATACTGAACGTGTGCCCGAAATGTGCTAAATTTGGCGATCCTATTGAGGAGAAGAAGCTCAACAAAATTAGTGAAAATGTAATAATTAAATTTCCGGAAAAGAAAATAAACGTAGTAACATATAAGAAACCATTCAAAAAACAAGCACCGGTGAGGAAACCTGTAAAAAGGGAAAATGTGGAAGACTATGATGTTGTTGAAGACTATGCGGAATTGATAAAAAATAAGAGGGAAGAAATGCAGATGACCCAGGATGACCTTGCAAAAAAAATATTTGAACGTAAAAACGTCCTTTCAAACATAGAAAGGGGAGAGTTGCTTCCTGATATCAGCACCGCAAGAAAACTGGAAAAGGTGCTCAATATAAAACTACTGGAAAAAAATTAATGTTGCATAGAATTTTAAATTTAATATACTGGTAAATGATTAACGTTGATGTATTACGCTTTAGTCATATCCCCTGCATTATATAAGGTTCTTTTTTTTGTATTATTAACTATACATGTGCTTTCTGCAATTACCTTTGTAGGAGGGTCAATATTTATATGGCTTATTTTGTGGCCTGAATCTTATAAAATAAATGACGATAAATTGCGTACCAGACTTCTGGGTTTTGTGGGTCACCGTTTTGCGTTCTGGACAAACTTAACCCTGGGGCTGCTGATTCTTACTGGAATTCTAATGACATATAGGTATATTCTAGATCCGTTCCTATACGTAAAAAGCTTTGGTGGTGAACTTCTACTAGTAGCAGAGATATTGATAGTTATTATGATTATAATCATGTACGGGAATAATATGTACCATGGAAAATTAATAGTGAGACTTAATGAAGAGGGAAAATTCGATGAGGTTAAAAAAATCAGAAAAGTCACACATATCTATTCAATGATTACAATGTTCCTTCTTATTGTTATAGTTATTCTGATGGTTGCTATGCGTATTTACCATTAGAATATTATATGATAATAATAGAACCGTAAACACTGAAAGTCATAAATAAAATTATAATAGTTTGTTCCTCTGAGATAATGAAAATTTATCTTGCCGAGGCAGCTACTCTTTCAATCTCTTCTTTCTTGCTTATAGCAAATGAATTTGCGTCATTTCTTGCCGCAAGCATAATCTCACTCGCAAGGCACTCTTCTATATGTGTTTTATGTTTGAAAGAAGCTTTTGTAGCTCCACGGGCTATATTTCTAAGAGCCTCATCAAGTCTTCTAGAGGGCGAAACATCAACTGATTTAGGAACTGCAATTCCACCGTACTTCAATCTTGTCACTTCTTCTCTGGGTGCTGAATTTTCAATGGCAGCTACAAATATTTGGACAGGATTTTGCTTGGTTTTTGTTGCTATTATATCAAAAGCTTCACTGAGTACTCTATAAGCAGAGTACTTTTTTCCGGTCCATTTTTCCGTTCTCATGAGGTTGTTAAGCAACCTTTCCACGGTGTTTATGTTCCTCTTTCCGGAGAGGTAGTTAGAAAACCTGCCGCCTGTATCGAGATTAAGATAAGATGTGAGATTTATATATGTTGCAAGTCCCTGATCCTTTATCTGAATTCCTGAAATATCATATTTATTCATTATTAACTGTTCCATATTATCACCTTACTGTTTTCTCCTTTCTTCCGCGTACAAGTTCATTAAGGGAAATGCCATTTACTTTGATTACCTTATATCGAACTCCAGGTATATCTCCCTTACTCCTTCCCATTCTTCCGCCAATACCTTCAACCATTACCTCGTCATGCTCATCAATATAGTTTATGGCGCCATCACCCGGCGCAAATGCAGATAACTGTCTGCCATTCTTTATTAACTGTATTTTAACACATTTCCTGATTCCAGAGTTAGGCTGCTTTGCTTCTATACCGACTTTTTCTATAACAATGCCCTTAGCCTGTGGTGAACCCTCGAGAGGATCGCTCTTCCTTCTCAAATCAAGCATTCTCCTCTTGTAATCTCTATCAGACCACGCATAATGTTTCCTCGCTTTCATTAATTTTTTTCCTGCATTTATACCATTGGGCACTATATCACCTTGAATTTGAAATTATTTTAATAACGTCATTATTTAATAATTTATAATCTTTTCCTATTACTCTCTGGGTACGGCCATTCATTGCCCGGATAAAGTTTTTTCCTATATCCGTATGTATTTTATAAGCAAGGTCAAGAGCTGTATCTCCATCCTTCATTAGATAGGCATCAGGAAGAACATTACCATTTTTATCTGTCCACTTGCTTTCATCAAGGACGGGATATACAACAATATACCCTAAAGACTTTATAATATCAGTGAGAACATCAAAAAAGCGCTTTAAAACTCTTCCATTGATCCGTTCCATAATACCGTTAATTATAGTTTTCTGTGCATCTCCTGATTTATCAGTGAAGGAAAACCTATCACCATCCGGTTTGATATATCCGTTTTTGAATGCCCGTTCCAGAACAAGTTCGTACTGAGCGGAAATGAAATATATTTTACTATCATCAGATTCAATTCTTTCAAGTTCTGCATCGGTTACCATATCAGCCTTGTTTCCTATATTAAAAACTGGTTTAGCATATTTCAGAATTGCCTCAGAGAATCTCTGTATATCATTTTCCGTCCAGTGAATGAGTTTATCGGGGAACTTCTCTCTGGTCATTATAAGAAGCATTTCTTTTTCATTTATGCCAAATGCTGCTGCCTTCTGGAGCATTTTTATCTCAAGACGATCCGGGCTGTTATCCTCCTTCCTGGCAAATTTCAGCCAGTCCTTTGATATTTTTCCCTTCATCCATTGTATTATTTCTCTGTAGACAAAATCAATGTCCTGACAGGGGTCATGCCTCTGTTCTGCAGGGTTGCCCTCAACATCTGTCATCCCGGAAGCATCAAAAAGATTGACAATTATATCAGCATCCCTGATATTATCCAGAAACTCATTTCCCATGCCTTTTCCCTCACTGGCGCCCTCAATCAGTCCAGGAACGTCAATTATTTCCACTGGGATGTACCGGATCCCATCAATACATTTTCCTTCCCTAGGATTGCATTTAGTATGAATTTCATTCTCCGGGCATATATCTTTTATGAAAGAAATGCCTATATTAGGTTTGATTGTTGTGAACGGATAATTTGCGATATCAACATCGATTGAGGTAATAGCAGAAAATAATGTTGACTTTCCGGCATTTGGTTTTCCTATTAAACCTATTTTAAGCATCAGGATTCAACTTCGCGCATATCGTATCCCTTGGGGCAGGTTAATTTACCCTTTATTTTCTTTACCACAATTTTCTTGTTTCCTCTTATGTTCAGAAGATTGCATTTTTCAATATTGGAGCACGTAAGATAATCACACTTCATACTCCGTAATTCAATTGAAGACCCTTCCATGAGCCGTTTTCCGTTCTGAATATTGTATGTATCCTCTACTTCTTCCACATCAATAGTGGATACCTTGTTTTGGTTATAAACAAAACATGGATTAATCTGCTCTTTGACATCCTTTATTCGATAAGATTTACCGAGTTCTAGATTGAAACATACATTTTTTATTCTGCATTCATCGCATTTCCCGGATAATGGTCCTCTGAATGTAAATACCAGGTCTTTTCTGGCTAAATCAACGCCTATTAAACTTATTTTATTCAATTTGATCACATTCCATAAAATTAAATGGTTTATTAAAGTTATCATTCCTCTTCAAATATATTACAAATCAACATACCAGAAAGAAAGCCACTGAGTTTATGATGTGGATGAATTGCTGGAATACAAATATTTATATATTCTATACATATATACATATAATGGGATTTGTAAATATAATAGTTCATGATGAAACCAGGGATAGATTAAACAAATTAAAAAATAATCCAAGGGAAAGCTATAATGATGTTATAACGAAGTTAATAGATGAACATGCTCGCATCAAAAAAGAATAAAATTAAAGATTCATTGAATAAAACTAAAATTAAGAGAAAATCTCAAACAGTATCTATTATAAAAACAAAGATAGACAGTGATAAGCTGAACAGGAATACAGTAGTGATCTTAAAGAAATTATTTTTAGAGGCAAAATGGCTGTATAATTATATAATAAATAGGGAACAGAACAATGACATATTCAATATGGATTATAAAATAAATGAGGTTCCTGTATATGTAAAAGACCATTATGAAACAAGATTGCTAAGGCACCTATCATCACAGATGAAAGAAGAAATCATTGACAGGGCTATAGATAACATAAGAGGATTGCATGAATTAAAGGAGAAAGGATATAAGATTGGGGGGCTTAAGTACAAATCTGATGTATCATCAATACCATTGAAGCAGTACAGTAATACATATAGAATAATAGATAACAAATATATCAAAATACAGGGAATAAAGCAGAAATTGAAGGTAAATGGATTGGATAACTTAGAGTCTATGGAGCCTTCCAGTGCACTGCTGATAAATAAAAACAACAATTATTACATCCACATAACAGCATATAAAAATAAGTATATACTGGGGAAGCCTGTTAACAATCAAAAAATAGTATCATTCGATTTCGGGGTCAAGAATCAATTAACACTATCAAATGGCCTTATCATAAACTATAACATACCGAAATCCAAAAGAGAGAAGAGAATACAGAGAAGATTATCTAAAAAGGTTG
>JAKAAU010000125.1 GCA_021802165.1 Thermoplasmata archaeon | reverse complement strand
AAGTTTATTTTATTTTTTCTTATCCGTATAGAAGTTTATAGCGTTTATAAAATCTTCATATGTTCTATTTAAGTCAAATTTAACTGCGGATTTCATAGCTTCGGCCATTAAATACCGGGTTTTGTCCTTTACATTATACAATTTCTTGAATGCCATAAACATTGAATCAGGGTCTTTTACAGGAACTATGATTCCGTTTGTACCGTCATTTATTACTTCCTGTGAACCTCCACATGCGGTTGAAATACATGCACATCCTGCAGCCATAGCTTCTAAAAGTGGTTCTGGAATTCCTTCAATAATTGAGGGGAGTATAAAATATGTAGCTTTACAGTAATATTCCCTCAGAATCTCATCGGATATAACATGTCTGAAATCTACAAAATCTGGAACTTTACCACCAAAATCTCCAAATGCAACTAGCTTTACTTCTGGAAATTCTTTATGTATCCTCTTCAGAGCCGAAATAGCGTATTCCGCCCCCTTGAGCGGATTACTTCTGAGCGGTACAAGTACCAAATCATCAATTTTATTTATATTATCCATACATCGGAATTTTTCAATATCTATTCCCTCAGTGATCAATGGGTATTTTGAACCAAATTTCTCACCCAATTCCCGATTGGCCAGAATTAAATTAGACGATTTATATGCTATCTCGAGTTTTGGTATATTCTCTATATTGCTATGTTTAATGTCCATTGAGTAATCATGATAAAGAATAAAATATATATTCTCTTTAGGATATCTTTCAGATGCCAGAAGTACCGCCCACCAATAACTGGTTACTATGTGTTTTGCAATTAATTGTGGTAAATTTATTCCAGAAGCCAATAATTTTATTCTATTATTAATATATTTACCACCTCTTTTTTTATATAAATAAAGAACAATACATGATATTGGTCTTGAATAGATAAATTTTGAAATTAATAATTTGAAGTTAAAATACGGATTATTTCTAATCATATTATATTTTTTCGCCACTGAATCATAAGAGATATACAATATACCAACTTTATTATTATTTTGACTCAATTTATTTGCAAGGGAATATATCTGTTTGTTAACTGCTCCTCGCCCTTTTCTGAATGGAATTCCCCATATTAGAAAAACATAGTCAAAATTATCTGTCTTCTCCATAAACGTGAATGCCTTGGTAATATTAAAATAATAGTTCCCGTATTAAAAATATATATTATTTCTGTGAATTATAGTAATGTATTGTGAATCCAACATTTGGCCTTTTCTATCATAGACATTAGATTTATCCAATGCAGTAATTGTTAATATATGTCTGATCCTATCAGTGGAAAATATTCAGTCTGGCGTTTGTTAGGCAATATTCAGAGGTTCATATTCAAAGAAGATTAATCTTGTGGAACATAAAGTCATGAATGTAAAACCTGTCATGATAAATCGGGATTTAGTTGTTGTACAAACCGATGTGAATAAATTACAATTATTAATAAAGACCTTTTATCCCATATGCACCCATATAATATATTATATAATTATCACATGTAAAAAAGATTTAACCAAATAACCGGATAGATTCAACATCCATTAGAACCATAAAAAAGTGTAGGAGAAATAGGGTAAATAAGGAACTGAATAGGGATGTAAAATAGAGAACTTATATCCCGAAATAATAGGCATGCCTGATGCAGTATAACAATAACTTAACTACCCGACCCACTCCGGAGATGACACTCACTTCCTAGTTTAAGATACGCAATAGTGTAAACCTATTCGATTAAGCTTTCTTAAATTTTTGAAGTTTAAGTTAAAATACAATTATATCTAAACTAATGTTATGGTTAATTAAATAAAATTTTAGGATCATTTAAAAAAAATCCCTCCAGCATAGTTTAAATATTGGAAACATGGCAATAATCAATTGATTAGAACCCTATAAACTTTAATATTGTTGTTGAATTTCTGGACATGCAATATTCTATCTGCACGACCGTGTACAATTCAGAGGGTATAGTAACAGACTTTTTGACCCCATTGCTAGATACGGATCACGAGATTGTCGTTGTAGATGGAGGGTCTAAAGATAGAACTTCCGAAATTCTTTCAAAGTATTCTGGAAGGATAAATTTAATTAAAAAAAAATGTTCACGCGGGCTGGGCAGGAAAATTGCCATAGAAAATTCCCATGGACATACTATCGTACTCATGGACTTCGATATTCAAATTTCATCTATAGATAAGGTAATAAAAGCATACGAGTCATATGGCATTGATAATAAAATTTTTGAGTTTCATTTGATTGGAGATAAGTGTAATCAAAATATCTTTATAGCTAAAAGGGAGCTATTTGACTATTATGATGCATGGCAGAATGTAAACTGTATGGATGATATCTTCTTCGAAAATGTATGTAACCATTTCAACGCCATAATACGCATAAATTTTGAATGTGAATATAGGTGCCTTAAAATAAGAAATCTGGGTGCCGGCAGGGAAAGTAGATATGAAATAAGCATGGTTGGCAAATTAATACGGCGGATCAAGTGTACCTCTGATATTTTATTCGTTTCTGGATTTACATATAGGAGGCTATTAAAATTTTATACACTTCACGGTTTTGTTGGCAAAGTTTACGGTCTATTTTTATATATTACAGCTAGGTTCCTAACAAGATTTATAAAAGCACCATCCGTAAAAAATAAAATAAAGGAAATAGAGAGTAAAAATTCCAAATTTTAAAAGCAAACTAACATTTTTGATAAAGATTATATTACAATTTTACAATACAGGGATTAAATGAGAACCAATAAAAGGCTGAGACATTTATCAAATGCACTATATCTTGATAAATATAGCTTTTCTATTTTTATTATATCAGTCATTTTTTCTGTTTTATTTACTCTTTACTCTTTTTTTCAATTTGATTTGCTGAATATGTCTGCCTGGGATCTGGGTGTATATACTCAGGCTTTATATTCTGCAATACACGGGCATTTATTCTACACTGCACTTTTACCTGGAAGCTATCTTTCTGAACACTTTTCCCCTATTTTATTTCTGCTGGTTATACCTTATTATGTTTATCCTCACGCTTACACACTTCTAATCATACAGGATTTTGCCATTGGGCTTTCTGCCTTTGTCCTTTACAGGCTTTCCCTTGAAATATTAAATAGGATGGGGCATAACAACACATATGAACTCAGAAAATTCAGAATAATATCTTTTATAATTGCTCTTGCATTTCTCTTATCCCCACTGACCGAGAGCCCTGTTTTTTTTGACTTCCATTTAATGGTTTTTCTGCCGTTGTTCTTATTTCTTGCCTTATATTCCTTCATTAAAAAGAATATAATAATGAATATAATTTTTATCGGGCTTATAGTATCCCTGCATTCAGCCTTTGTCTTCATTGCTATTATGCTGGTGATTTTTGAACTGTTTATTAATAAGACACTTTTCTTGAATATCAGTAAAAGAAAAGTAGAATCTATAGCTTACCTTGCCCTTTCAATTATTATACTGGGTTCATATTTTATGATTGCTGGACTTTTGAAAAGCCATATTGCAGGTGTTTCTGTTGCAGTTCCTACAATCCATGTAAGTGGCTCTACAGGTCCTGTTTCTCTCGTAATTGATGTGTTTACCAATCCATTACTGGTTATAAAACTCCTAACATCTAACTACTACCTGAAGCTTACTGTATTATTCTTTGGACTGGGTGGCTACGCGTTTTTATTCCTTAGATACCCGAAATCCATTTTCCTTTTTGTGCCATATATACTCTATGCCATGTTTTCTATTTACCAGCCATATTATACAATAGGATACCAGTACACAATGATGTTCATTCCAATGATCGCTGTTAGTGCTATCCTGGGAATATATGTTATGGTAAAGAAATCTGAAACACATCCATCTTACAGAAAACAGGTTAATATTGCTCTGGTTGCTATTATAGTGATATCGCTATTTGGCTTTTCCATTGCAACACCCCTGGTATCAGGTTATACCTTTAATCCAAGTATGTATGACCTGGCCACTGACATAAATAATCAAACATATATGCACCAGATAGACTTTGAAAAGGAAATAGCAGCATCAATTAACAAAAATGCCAGGATTGTTACTGAAAATTCTATTTTTCCTTTATTTGGCAATGACCCCAATGCAACAGCGTTTCCATATACTTCTGATATAATTGTAAATGGAAGCTATTATCAATACCTTATAATAGATTTAAAGAGCCAGTGGTCCTATGATACTGCAAATGTAGAGAACTCTCAAATATCACTTTACCAGCTGGATCAGCAGTATATGATTTCTGGGGATTATGGAGTATATGCACATGGATACGGCATTACTGTTCTTGAAAAGGGATATACAGGAAAACCTCTATTTAGCGGCCCTAATTAAACTGTTCGATTAATTTCCCTATATTTTTAATGATTTTATCAATACTTTTTTCATAGGAGTGGCCAATAGAATAATTATAGGATTTTTGAACAAATTCATTAAAATATGCATTGTAATTATTATAAACAGATTCACATGTTCTTATTAATTCCTTCAAATTTCCTTTTTCCACTCCTATGAAGTAGTCAGTTATATCGGAATAGGTTTCTAGATTGTAAGCAATCACAGTATTCCCGCAGGACCAGGCCTCGTAGAATGTTATGGGTATGCCATCTTCAATTGATGGGAGCACGTATATTTTCGATCTTAAATATAACTTATATTTTTCACCATCACTTATATTATGGTAAATCTCAAGGTTGTTTAGCCTGCCGGATGCCATCAGGTTACTGGCAAAATCCAGAACATCATTAGAGGCGTATCCTGCAATAACTATTTTTAAGTCTTTATGGCTCTTCTGGAGTTCCTTGGCAACGGCCAGGAAATCATAAATTCCCTTATTTTCTGTCATTGATGTAAGGAAGAGGAAGTCTATGTCCCGCCTGGAATTTTTTATTTCAGATAATGGAAGTATATATTCATCCTTTATTCCGGGGCTTTCAACAATTACCTGCTGTCGGGGATTCAGAGATGTTATATAATCTCGCATGTATGAATTTTCGGTGTAAATTCCAGAATAAATATAAGACATAAGCCATAATCCCAGCTTATAATCAACATAATGGATTAAAGAATTTAAGAAATATTTACCGGTTTTTGGTGGTGATGGTATATGGTATGCCGGCCCATAAATGTTCATTTTCCTATTAAAGAATTTAAGGATAAAAGCCAGAAGCACTTCAGTAAAATATTCGTTTTCAACTATCAGCAGGG
>JAKAAU010000124.1 GCA_021802165.1 Thermoplasmata archaeon | reverse complement strand
GATGCGAAATCAATAGCAAAGGTGGATGAAAAGCTGCTCCAGGACGGATTTAACCTTTATATGCAATTTATTCTGATGGATTACAAAGGAAATTATACAATAGTCAACCAGGGCATGAATACTGTTTCAAGCCTTGCCAGGCGGTACCACTGGAAAAATAATGACATTTCTTTATATGATGATAAAAGGAATGGCATTTCCGGCTACGAAGAAAATATTGCACTTGACCTTTCAACCAGAAAAAGTGAAAAAAATAGGGAAGGAATAATAAATATAATACAGGACAATCCTCTAAAATACAGCAAACAACGTTCACTGGACAATTTTATGGAATCAGCCTCTGTTCTTGACCTGAATTATAAAATAAACTGGCAGAAAATGAAAGAACTTTATGAGTATAATCCTGGTAAGTTCGATGAATTGATGGACATGCCAGGAATTTCAAAATCAACAATAAGGGCACTTTCATATCTTGCTGAAATTGTTTATGGGGATAAGCCATCATTTGCAGACCCGGTTAAATATTCTTTTTGCCTTGGTGGGAAGGACGGCGTTCCAAAGCCGGTAAATGTAAACGATTATGATGAAGCTATAAAATTTTATAAGGAAATACTGAATGGAAACAGCAACTATGCAGAAATATCAAAACGCCTGGCCAGAATGAGTTATAGAATTTCCAGCAGATAGAAAATCAATTTTCTTTCTGGGTGTTATTTATATAATGTATTATAAATATTATTATAAACATTGTTGAAACTAAATGATCCTATCCATAATTTGGGGTAAATATAGGCCAACACTCTCAATGAAGTTAATAATTAAATGGAAGGGAATATTTTCCCTTTTGAAATTTATTTAAATAGTAAATAATATATCGCCCCGTAAATATTCCATATATACCATCTAAAAATACAATAAAAGAATATAAGCCCAGAATGAAGTTAAATAAGAATAAGTTTATTCACGAATTAATTTCTATATATTACTACTATATAGTATAACGAAGAAAGTAAATTATATAGTAAGGCAATCTTGATGTATGTATTTATAGAAATATTTAAATAAATGTTATGTATCTATATATATTATGTTTGAAATAAACATAGTTGAGAGCAGTGTTCTCTACCGTAAAAGAAAGGGGTTATCTTCGAACATGGCAATTGGCTCCATGCAAAAAGATAACAGGGAGCACTACAAGAGAGTTGCAAAAGCTATTGTGATGGTATCACTCTTCTGTATGATATCGGGAGCAGGATACTTAAGTATTGCAGGAGTTCCTATTATTGAAGACGCAAGTCATATGCTTCCCGGGGCGCTAATTAATACTGGCACATCACATGGAAATTTTCTATACTACTACTTCACACATGGCCATTTCCCGACAGCGTCTACTTGGTTTAATTGGCTAACTGTCACTATGGGACTGGAACCCAGCGTAGCCATTCTTGTCGCTGACGCATTAGGGGCTGCTGGATGGATTACAGAAGCGACCGCAGATGCAATTTTAGCAGCAAGTGGATATGTTGGAGCGGCCATTGGCGCTGCAATAGCTGCATATTGATTCCATAGGTGCGATATGGATAATTTTCAAAAACGCATAATAATCGGTACTTTGTATCCGATATCTATATTTTTATTTATACCTTCAATTATTATTTATCACTTTACACTGTTGATATGGTTAATAACTCTTACGGGTTCAGAATTTGTAGCATTTATTCTTGTTTTTTTAGGATACCTTATTGACAGGAAAGATAAAGGTATAACAGCAACATTTGCTGAATATCTAAAATTCAATAGTTATGGTCCACTAATAGTGCTTATATTATTTTTTATGTTTGTTTCTGGATATTATATTATGACTCACACATATATTGATACTTTAATATACATAAATATAGTATTAATTATATTCATACTCCTGGTTCTATTACAGCCAATCTCTAATATAAAATATAATAGAATTCCATCAATAGAAAACAATGAAGACACAAAAATACAGTCAATACTTAAGGTTTTTCGGGATTATAACATAACACCTCACATAAAAATAATAGATACAAACAGCGTTAAAATAGCTAATGGATACCAATCAGATAAATATTATATTTATATTACAAGCTATCTGCTTTCAAACTTATCAGAGTCAGAATTAGAAGCTGTTGTTGCACACGAAATAGGGCATTTAGTTATGAAACATAATTTAAAACATTTTTTGATTAGCTGGTTGGCACTGGTATTTGGCATTAACGCTTTCCTGCTTTCATTCATTGAAAAAAAATTTTATATACTGATTCCTATAGCAATTATTTTCCTTTATATTTTCGCCACATTAATACTTCCACTACTACAGCGCAGCGATGAGGTAAAAGCCGATCTATTTGCCTGTAAAGCTGTAGGGGCAGATACTGTAAAATCAGCTCTCGTAAGTATAGATAACCTTAATAAAACCCCGTTAAAGTTTAGCCCGAAGTATATGTATACCTTTTCTTTAACTCTCAGTCATCCATCTACCACTGTCAGAATAAAGAAAATTAATGAATGGAGTCAAAAGCATGGCGAAGACAAATTCCCAAGTTGAAGTAGCAACTTTCTACCAAAGGATATTTGCATATCTTATAGATTTAACTCTTTTAATTTGCATAACATCATTTATTCTTTATCCTTTACATAAGCAGTTTGAGCTTTTTGATTTAGTGGAAGTTTATTCCTATGGCACTAAAGGAATTACCACATCATATGCTGATAAATTACTGATTTCATCTATGATATTTGTTATTGTTTCGTTTGTATATTTCTTTTTTGAAATATATGGAAATCTCTCATTGGGGAATAGACTTGTCCATGGCAAAATAGTTTTATTGAAAACGGATAATAGCTATATAAGCAAAACACTAATTAGAACGGCTATCAAAGCGTTTCCTATAACAAATATAGTAGACTCCCTGAGTTTGCTAAGAAAAAGAGAAAGACCACAAAAATTTACTGAACAGGCATTACATATATTTTATATTGATAATGCTAAAAAGAAGCATCTATATGATTATATACTTATATCGGCAATATTGTATTACCTTCCATTATTCACCATATCTATCATAACTTTAATGATTGGTAAAACGTATTTTTCAGGTGGTTCTGGCTCCATAGCACCCTATCACAACCCCACATTTAATCAATTAAATAATATATTAATTGGGAATAACACGTCGTATGATCTCCAATTAGAACTTGGCGGGCTTTTCTTATTAATACCTACGATTTTTGTATTATACACCTCCTCACTACTGGAAGGGTCTGTAATGGGTATGGCACTTCTTGGAAATAAATACACTTTTGTGGATAAAGTTCTTCCACAATTTTTTCCGGAGACCTTTGCATATGTTTTAGGAATAGCATTTGCAATGTGTGTGGTTACAATTGTAACAAGTTTTATAGAGAATTATACCAAAGGAATTAGTTATAAAGAGTTTCAAAATATTTTAAAAGCAGAGACATCAATGTTTGTATTTTACTTTGCCACTTCTATGTTTCTCATATTTATTGCTGCTAATATAGAATCTTACGTGTTAGGTTAACGCAAACGCATTAACTATATTCTCTTCAATGAATCCCATTGTGCATATATATGGTAAATCGGGGTCTTCTAATTTTTAAGTTACTATTGGAGTTATATATTCTCTGTATACTACAATTGTTGTACATAAGAAAATGAGATAAAAATTATGGAATTCTGGCAGTGTATATGAATTGCTGTAATTTCAAAAGTCATGCACAACTCTAACCTATATCTACGTAATAAACGATAAAAACCACAAAATATTGCATAAATTTAAAGTTTCCGTGAAAATATTAATAATGTAAAAGCTAATCCCAAGTATATGGTTACAGTATCAATTGATATAGGTGGGACCTTCACTGATATTATTGTAATAGATGAGGAAATACACTATTATAAAGTTCCAACAACGCCTGCCAACCCTGAACAGGCCGTCATGGACGGATTAAGCAAATATCTTAATAAAAATATTGATGAGTTTGTACATGCAACAACAATCGCAACAAACTCATTGCTGGGGCAGTATGGCCTTGAATTGCCAAAAACTGCACTTCTTACCACAAAGGGTTTTAAGGATGTAATAGAGATAGGAAGGCAGAACAGGCCTGAGCTTTATAATCTTGATTTTCACAGGCCCAGATCACTTATACCATCAAAATTGCGCTATGAGTTAGATGAACGTACCGATGTTAATGGGCATATAATTAAAAAGGCTGAAACATCTGATCTTGAATCCATAAAAACATCTATGGCTAAGAATAACGTAAAATCCCTTGCAATATGCTTTTTGCATTCCTATTTAAGGCCTGAAAATGAAATGAATATTAAGAATTATTTATCAAAATACTTTGATAATATTTCCATATCATACGATGTTTCACCCGAACCCAGGGAATATGAAAGGACATCAACTACAGTTGTTAATGCCGTCCTTATGCCTGTGGTTTCGGGCTATCTAAAAAGATTGAAGTCTGTACTGGATAAATTCGGTTCGCCGGAAATAAATATGATGTCCAATGCAGGAGGCCTGGTTTCTGTTGATGAAGTTATTAAAAAGCCAGTCAACATAATAGAATCAGGGCCAGCAGCGGGGGTAATTGCCGCCAGTGAATTTGCAAGCATTCTGGGCATTGACCATGTAATAAGTTTTGATATGGGTGGAACGACATCCAAGGCAGGTACAGTTATTAACTATAATGTGGACATCACCGCAGAATACGAGGTTGGCGGTTCTTCACACCACGGGCGTATAGTGAAAGGATCTGGCTATCCTGTGAGATTTCCATTTATAGACCTTTCAGAAGTATCGTCAGGCGGTGGCACAGTTATATGGAAAGATAAAACGGGCGCACTTAATATAGGCCCTATGAGCGCAGGATCGGAACCTGGGCCTGTTGCATATAACAGGGGTGGAAAAGAGCCTACACTTACAGATTCAAACCTTGTTATGGGCATTATAAATGATAAAATGTCAGGTTCTGACAAAATATTAAGGAAAGACCTGGCTTTAAAAGCACTCCAGAAGCTGGGTGATCCATATGAGGTGGCTGAATCAGCCATTAAGCTGGCAAACCTTGAAATGGCAAGGGCAATAAGGCTCGTTACCGTTGAAAGGGGGTTGGACCCAACTGAATTTACATTATTTGGCTTTGGCGGTGCGGGGCCGCAGGTTACCATGCCTGTTGCTGATGAGCTGGGAATCAAAAATGTTATAATACCT
>JAKAAU010000123.1 GCA_021802165.1 Thermoplasmata archaeon | reverse complement strand
TCGTTGAGTTTTGCCACATATCCCTTATAATGGAAATCAAAGTGGTAGTCTATCTGCTTGTCTGATATGCCGTCCAATCCTCTAGGTCTTGCATTTTCCTTTACTTCCCATGTTTCTGTAGCCATATTTATCATATTGATATTAGCTTATCATTTAAAAATTTATTGAAATTCCTGCAGCTTAAAAGTGGTATCTTCCTCTCTCCAAAGATGGTGCTTCCCATTTAAGAGTTAAATTAATACAGGGATGTGTATAGATTTAATCATTGAATTTAACAAAAATTAATAATCCCATCATGATACTGCAGGCATGATTCCTGTTGTATTGATCGGTGGCATCCCTGGTGTTGGCAAGACCAGTATTTCTGGATACATAGGTAGGGAGTTCAATATCAATATCGTGCTGTCAGGGGACTATCTGAGGGAGTTTCTGAGGCCATATGCGGATAGCGGGCTTATGGAAGTAAGTGTTTACAGTGCATATTCCGCATTCGGGGAAAAAAACAATGAAAATATAATAAAGGGTTACATAGAACAGTCAAAATACATGTATCCAGGAATTAATGCAATATTCAGGAGAGCATTAAGAAACGGTGAGCCACTTATACTGGAGACACTTTATTTCATCCCAGAAATGCTTGATGAAGATATTAGAGATAAAATAATAAAGATATATATACACATTTCAGACAACGATTTGCATAGTACAAGATTAAAGGAACGGATAAACTATACGCATTTGAATTCTCCCGGAGAAAGACTTGTTGAGCAACTTCCAGTCTACAGAGTAATGGAAAAATATTCTATGGGTAGGTCTGGCAGCGATGTTTTGATTATAGATAACAAAAATTTTCATGAAACTGAAATTTCAATAAAAGAATATATAAAATCCCTTATTGGGGTGAAAGGGCATTATTGATATCATCCAGAATTTTTTCAGGTTCCTCTATGCCCACTGACAGCCTTATAAAGTGGTCATCCACTCCCAGTATCTTCAGTTCATCAGGTGTTAGAGACCTGTGGGACATTGTTTTGGGTATGGACACTATGCTGTCAACCCCGCCCATAGTATTGGCAGGGATTACCTGTTTCAATTTCCCTATAAATTTCATGGCTTCCATACCAATCTCAAAGCACACTATCCCGGAATAGCCTTTCATATATTTAACGACGGTATCGTGATCCCGGTGTTCTGCAAGCCCCGGGTAGATAACCCTCTTTATGTATTTATTGCCTTCAAGCTCTCTGGCAATTTTCATTGCATTTGAATTTATTTTTTCCATTCGTATATCAAGGGTTTTCATGCCCGCCTCTGTGAGAAATGCAGAGTTTGGATCAAGTGTAGTTCCAAGCGTTCTTCTCATTGTATCTATTTTTTCCATTAAATCCTTCCTTCCTGCGGCAAGACCGGAAATAACATTATTGTGGCCCGCAATAAACTTTGATGAGCTATGTATAACTATGTCTGCACCCAGTTTAACCGATTTAATATTATAAGGAGTAGGAACAGTGGAATCAACAATAAGCAGTGAACCGACCTCATTGCAGCGTTCGGATATAGCTTTTATATCATTTACCCTTAATATTGGATTTGTAACGCTTTCAATAAAAACAATTTTTGTATCCTTCTTTATAGAACTTAAAATATTCTCTGTTCCTGGTAAGGACACATCTGCCCGTACACCCCATCTCCCCATGAATTCTTTTATGAAATGGTATGATCTGGCAAATGTGTCAAGGTGGGTAAGTATTCTATCGCCAGGTCCAGAAAGTGCCAGCAACGTTGTTGTTATGGCCCCCATGCCTGATGAAAATACATTATAATCCTCGGATCCTTCTATACGCATTATCTCCTTTCCCAGATTTTCCACGGTAGGGTTATATTCTCTGGTATACCGGTATTTTTCACCCTCCGGGACAATATATGAGCTTGTCTGGTATATTGGAAATGTAACAGGTTTTGCATATATATTTTTAATACCATCATTAATCATTATAATCCTCCAGAATTGTTGTTTCCCTAATATCATATCTTAAATTATACGAATCCATTATTTTCCTTGCATTGGATAAAATTTCATCTATTTTTGTATTTTCATCAGTAAATATCAGGACAGAGGGCCCAGCACCGCTAACGCATGTTGATATGGCATTTCCATCAATGGCCTTATTTCTTATGTCCCTATAAAACGGGAACAGGGATTCCCTGGACCTTTCAACTATGTCATCCATCATACCTTCACGTATGGCATCCCGGTCGCCCTTCATGAATCCGTAAAGCATGGTAGAAATCCTGGACGCATGCAAAACATGATCGGCCATGCTGATTTTATCTGGAACCATTGACCTTGCCTGCTGCGTTTTTTTCTTTATGCTCGACTCCGGTATTATGAGAAGTAGTTTCATATCATAATTTATCTTTATTTTCCTTACCCTAACCGGGGAGGCTGAACTTATAAGTGTCAGACCACCATATATGCCAGACGATACATTATCAGGATGTGCTGACCCACAGGCAGCTATTTCCCCGTACATAGAATAGTATACCATTTCATCAGGGGTCATATTCAGTTCAAGCAATTCGTTCACCGCCTTTACTGCAGCAGATGAAGATGCCCCGCTGCTCCCCAGCCCAAGCCCGATAGGAACACCCTTTGTAATTTTTATTTCAAGTCCTTCATTGATGCCCATGTCTTCCATGACCTTCGACACCCCAAGCCCAGCAGAATTGTTTTCAGGGTCCTGGGGCGTGGAATCTGATATGATCTTTATGCCCGCTTTTCCTGTTTTTTTTACCGTTACAGAATCAAAAAATGCCATATGAGCTAATGATAATATGTCATAACCCGGCCCGAGATTTGCCGATGAAGAATAACTGCGCTTTGTAACTTCCATAATAATAGCATGGATTCATAAAATAAATTAATTATCTAATGTAATATGACTCCAGGTAATAAAGATATAATTCGCCCATCATCCTTTGCTTTCACTCCATAATAAAGGCATATCAATATTTTAAAATACTATTTAGTAAATATAGGGACATGAAACCAAATGAAGGAATTACACTCAGAGTTGCTGAGGCAAATGCAGTCGATCCTGGTATGGCCAGAGTGAGACTTGATGAAATATCCCGATTAGATCTTGATGTTGAAATAGGAGACGTGGTATCCATCGAAAAGGTGAGATCAACTGTAGGCAGGGTATTCCGGTCCAGACCAGAGGATGAAAATAAGGGCATTGTGAGAATAGATAGTGTTATGAGAAATAACTGTGGCGCATCCATAGGTGACAAGGTAAAGGTAAAAAAGGTTGAGGTTGAAGAGGCAAAGAAGGTTATCCTGGCGCCCATTATAAGGAAGGACCAGAAACTAAGGTTCGGGGAGGGCATAGATGATTTTGTTCAGAAGGCTTTAATCAGAAGGCCATTGATAGAACAGGATAGCATTAGCGTTCCTGGGCTGACCCTTGCAGGGCACACAGGCCTCCTGTTCAAGGTAATTAAAACAATTCCGAGCAAGATACCTGTGGAGGTCGGCGAGGAAACCCGCGTTGAAATAAGGGAGGATCCCGCATCTGAAGTCCTTGAGGAAGTTACCAAGGTCAGTTATGAAGATATAGGCGGACTTTCTGATCAGCTTGGCAAAATAAGGGAAATCATAGAGCTTCCATTAAAACATCCTGAGCTGTTCGAGAGGCTCGGAATAACTCCACCCAAGGGTGTACTGCTCAATGGGCCACCGGGAACAGGAAAAACACTCATAGCAAAGGCTGTGGCAAATGAGAGCGGCGCCAATTTTTATGCAATAAACGGTCCGGAAATAATGAGCAAATATTACGGGCAGAGCGAGCAGAAACTCAGAGAAATATTCCAGAAGGCAGATGAATCTGAGCCATCCATAATATTCATCGATGAAATAGATTCCATTGCACCGAAAAGAGAGGATGTTCAGGGAGAAGTTGAAAGAAGGGTTGTTGCCCAGCTTTTGACATTAATGGATGGTTTGAAAGATCGTGGACACGTTATAGTAATAGGGGCAACAAACAGGCTTGATGCTGTTGACCCGGCCCTGAGGAGGCCCGGGAGATTTGACAGGGAAATAGTAATAGGTGTTCCAGACAAGAAGGGAAGGATGGAGATATTAACCATTCACACAAGAGGAATGCCACTGGGAATGGATGATGAAAAGCAGAGTGAATTTTTCAGCAGAATAGCTGATATAACATACGGTTTCGTGGGGGCTGACCTTGCGGCACTTACCAGAGAATCGGCCATGAACGCATTGAGGCGTTATCTTCCAGAAATCGACCTTGATAAGCCCATTCCAACAGACGTACTGGAAAAAATGATCGTAACAGAGGATGATTTCATGGAGGCACTGAAAACCATTGAACCCAGCAGCTTAAGAGAGGTTACAGTTGAGGTTCCAAACATAAAGTGGTCAGATATAGGTGGCCTTGAATCAGTAAAATCAGAACTTAGGGAGGCAGTTGAACTTCCATTGCTGAAACCTGATGTATTTAAAAGGCTGGGAATCAGGGCACCAAAAGGATTCCTTCTTTACGGGCCGCCAGGAACAGGAAAAACACTTCTGGCAAAAGCAGTTGCCAATGAAAGCAATGCAAACTTTATATCTGTAAAGGGCCCGGAGGTACTTTCAAAATGGGTTGGAGAAAGTGAGAAGGCCGTTAGGGAAATATTCAAGAAGGCAAAGCAGGTTTCACCTGCTATAATATTCATGGATGAAATAGATTCAATAGCACCCAGAAGAGGGGCTTCCATGGATTCGGGTGTTACAGAGAGAATTGTTAACCAGCTCCTGACCTCCATGGATGGAATTGAGGTCCTGAACGGTGTCGTGGTCATAGCTGCAACAAACCGTCCCGATATAATAGACCCAGCACTGCTAAGGGCTGGCAGATTTGATAAAATTATATACATACCGCCACCAGAGGAGGAGGGAAGATTGAAAATACTGGAGGTGCACACAAAGAATATGCCTCTTGCAAAAGATGTAAATCTTCAGGATATAGCTAGAAGAACGGAAGGTTATGTGGGTGCTGATCTGGAAAACCTTTGCAGGGAAGCAGGCATGATGGCATACCGTGAAAATTCTGATGCTACAGAGGTTAATCAGGATGCATTTTTGAAGGCAATGAAATCTATAAGGCCATCCATAGATAAAAATGTGGTAAAATTCTATAATGACCTGGCAGCCACAATGGGAAGGGATATAAGCGAGAAAAAGAAAACAGAGGACATGGGCTTATATCAGTAATCAATTTT
>JAKAAU010000122.1 GCA_021802165.1 Thermoplasmata archaeon | reverse complement strand
CCCTGGTTAAAGGATGTCATTCCATCCGTATCTTTGTAAAAACTTATATTGTCCACTACTTCCTGAAAATTAAGTGGGGGAGGAAGTGGAGATTCCACCATAATACCATTTATACGTGGATTTGCATTGGCATCTTTTATATAATCAACCAGCTTGTCCATGGTAATATTATCGAATTTTTCCAGGGTAACATTTATTCCAAGCTTTGTACCTCTCTTTATTTTTGAATTTGCATATATGGTGCTTGCAGGGTCATTGCCAACCTGGATTAATTTTAATTCCGGCTCAATTCCATATTTTTCAATTATGCCTTTAATCTCACTCTTCAATCTTTCCATTTTCTCAGATGCAACTACTTTTCCATCAAGTAACATTTTTACCACTTTATTATAGATTTAATTTCTTCAGGCGGCTTTGCCCTGAATATTTCCGTATCTTCCGGTTTATAAATTCCGGTTATAAGTTTATTTATAATCCCACCGCTGGAAGATCTCCACTTTTCCAGATAACCGATAGCATCCATGTAATGTTTTTTGGAGCCATCAACAGACCCGGAAATTGCAATATTATGTTCAATAATATAGTTCAGGTCATTCCCTGTTAGGGGTGAATCGGAAGCTGCGCCGTTGGTTCCGAAAAGAATAGCGATACCGTTATAATTTAATTTCTTTACAAATTTCATAACTGCTGCAGGGTCACCACTGGTATCAATAAGAAGGTCTATTTTATCCGGCCCATTTTCCTCAAGATAATTATAAAATAAACCGTGAATTCCTTCAATAATTCCCATTTTCTCTTCTAAAAGCCTGTGTCTGTTTGTCAGATAAACGGTCATGTCATATTCTCTCGCCATAAAGGCATATAGAAAAGCTTCACTTCCAGTTCCAATTATCAGGCAGTTTTTAGATATATAGGTGGAATCTTCAGCTTCGAATATAGACCTTTTTGTTAATTTATCAAATATTTCAAATGCTTTCATAACATTTTTTGCCGGCTCTGTTAGGGTGCTTAACATCGCCATTGAACTATCATTAACTTTTATTAAATTTTCCGGAGAATCGAAAAAATATTCGGAGTTGAAACCATCGGCACCCCGTATGCCTGCCTCTGTTATATCATTATCTGCATCAGAACAATTGTCCTGCCGCCCGATTCTGCAATTTATACATGTTCCCCTGCGCCTCACAATGGGGATAACGTAGTCACCGGGCCTGATTCTGGAATTGTTTTCTCCTATATCTATGACCTGGCAAACTGCCTCATGGCCAATGACCATATAATTTTGCCCTGTGGGATTATATGCAAATGGCAGGTGGCCAGCAATTTCAGCACGGTCTGTCCCACATATCCCGGTGTATACTGGCCTTATCTTTGCTTTCCCATCCTTATAATCTGGCATATTAATTCTGCCATAAGATATGCCACCCCCGGGTGCGGATGTTGTCAGTGTCATAACTCCTTCCATGCTTAGGTTAGGATATGATGATAAATCAACCTGTCGATTATAACTGTTTATAGAATACCGGATAAATATAGATATACTTAATATAATTATATTCAAATATATACTAGTAATGAATATAGGATATCTATGGACACAGAAAAAAAATTAGAGGAAGTAAACAGAATAATGAAAGAAGCCGGTAAAGACAATAGTGCATTCGCAGGTTCTTTTATGAATTTCATGGGAGCCACAATGGGAAAAGGCGCACTTGACACTAAAACGAAGGAATTCCTGGCACTTGCACTTGGCATTGCTGCCAGATGCGAATGGTGCATTTCATACCATGTCAATGAGGCAATAAAAGCCGGAGCAACCAGGAAGGAGCTTATGGAGGTCGGGTATGTAACTGTGCTAATGTATGGTTCACAGGCCCTGATGGAAATGAATAGTCTAGTTGATGCTATAAATAAACTTGAAAAACAATGAGATTATATAATTTCCTGGCAAAATTAGTTAATTCAGAAGGTTACTATAGCTTAATTGATAGCGAAATAAATGAGATTGTAAAACTCATCCGTGCTGGCTATCAACCAGAATACATAAAAAAAATTCATAAAAGTAATTTCAATTTTTTATTTGAATTTGCTAAATCGAGAATAAAAATTGCAGGCAAATTTTCTCTGCACGATCATTTATTCATGGATTATTATTCATCCATGTATTCCACACCTGAAATAGTGGGGAAATACAGGGCGAAAAAGCTGGCCGGGAATAAAATAGTAGATGCAGGCAGCGGAGCTGGAATGCAGGATATAATGTTTTCTGAGTTCTCAGATGTGACGGGTGTGGAAATTGATTCAAACAGGTATGCAATGGCTAACCTGAATAAAATACCATACAGTTCTAATGTGGATTTTATCAACAGTGACATTTTTTCATTTAATGGCGATTTTTCCGGAAATATTTTATTTTCTGATCCGCTGAGGCCGGTGAATTCCGGTGAGAAGTTATTTTCCCAGCTCGTACCGGACCCTGTAGAAATAATACATAAAAAACCAGAATTATCAGGCTATGCTATTGACCTTCCTCCACATATGGAATGGGATAATATACCACTTAAAGGGGAGAAGGAGTATATATCCATTAAAGGTGCATTGAACAGGCTTACCCTGTATTCGCCTTCAATCTCTGAAAAAATAAGTACAGCAGTAATCCTGCCGGAGAATACAGTTATAACAGGCAAGCCATGCACATTTAAGGCAAACATAGAATATGGCAGGAGTACAGGACAATACCTGTATGTCCCGGACATTTCTATTACCTACGCAAAGCTTCTCAACATGGTTGTAAAGCCGGAGTGGGTGCCGGTATATATTGATGAGAGAAGGCAGATATTTTCAGGCAACTCATACGAATCAGCGTTTCCCGGGAAACAGTATAGTGTGATTTCATATTCTGATAATATGAATATTGTTCCTTTACTGCGCAATGTGGATGCGGGAAAAGTTTTTTTCAGGTTTAAAATGAAACCGGAAGAAACATACCATTATAAGAATTCTATTGAAAAGGAATTAGCCGGGTCGAAAAATGTATATATATTCCGGAATAACGACAGGTATATTATTGCTGAAGAGATAAATTGACATTCTGAAGAAAAATTAACTTTATTTTAAATAATTAAAAATATTTTTAAATATGTTTTTATAGAATTTTGTAATTTCTTTTGATAAAAATGATTGAATTCTATGCGAAAGCAAAATTGCCAACAAGGTTTGGTGTGTTTAATATATACGTATTCAAGAATGAAGATAATAAAGATCATGCAGTACTTGTTCACGGGGACATTGAGGGAGAAGAAAATGTACCGGTACGTATACACTCTGAATGCTTGACAGGTGATGTATTCGGTTCCATGCGATGCGACTGCAGGGACCAGCTCATAACATCCTTAAAGTATATCGGCAGCCGGGAACGTGGGATGTTAATATACCTAAGGCAGGAAGGTCGGGGAATTGGCCTTTTAAATAAAATACGGGCATATAACCTTGAGGATAACGGGAAAGACACTGTGGAAGCAAATATTGAACAGGGATTGCCAGCAGATAACAGACATTATAATTTTGCTGTAGATGTTATAAAATACTTAAATATAAAATCTATAGAGTTAATGACAAATAACCCGGAGAAAATTAAAAACCTTGAAGAAAATGGCATAAAAATAAGTAAGAGGATACCGGTAATAATAGAGCCGAATTCCTTTGATAAATTCTATCTGGAAACAAAAAAAGACAAAATGGGACATATGCTTTAACCATATCTCTAATTGGCACCAGGCGGATGGCTTTGTTTGCCATTTAATCTTATATTGATAGACTGAGGACGAGAGATTAATAATAGTTAGGTATAGGAAAGTGCAAGGAAGTTAAAAATCAAGGAAATATACAAAGTATTGTATAATCGCATAAGGTGTACTGGAATCCAGTAGGAAGGAAAACTCAAATCTATATTAAACCGGAGGTAATTCAAACCACTGAACTCTTATAAATATTGAAAAACATAATATATGCCTAATAATTATAGGTGTATGGGAGAAAGTCTGGCTGACATTGAAATATCTAAGGATGGCGAAATATACTATGTCCGTATGACTTTGCCAAGTGGCGAAGTTGTAAGCATGGAGAATGAAAACTTTGAAGAGATACTGGAAGAAATAGCAAATGACCTCCAGGATAGGTATCCAGCATAAATGCGGGGATGGCCCAGTGGTACGGCGGCAGCCTGCTAAGCTGTTTCTCGAAATGAGAGCATGGGTTCAAATCCCATTCCCCGCGTTCTAATTATATTATTTTAAATTAATTAATTGAAGTAGTTTTTATTGATTATACCTGGAAATTATTTGAGCCAACAGGTACTAAATTATAATTCATAACATCCCATATAGTCAACTCATATATTTCCACATCACTTGAATATCTCAAGAGATTTCATCAATGATATGCGGTATTGAGATATTAGCAAAATTATAACCCTCTACCGGAATCTAATGTTTTATATTCCACCTATTAGAAAACACACCATTCCATAGATCATAGCTACCTTCGAAACTTTTTCACCGCGGGATATATTAGCTTTCAGGTACCATATGGTAATGGCAAACAGGAGATCGTCTAATACCACTGCATAAAGATAGTAAATTGATAGCACATGGAAATAATATGGCACGACAGATACTGAAATTGTTATGACTACAAAAATAGCGGATACAATTTTTGCCATGCCAATTCCATATTTTTTGGGGAACGTAACCCTATCAACATCCCCATTTATATCTTCTATATCTTTCATTATTTCTCTGGACATATTGGAGAAAAAGGCAAGTAGAAAGAGAAGGAGCATTTTTGATATGGTGCCGGTGATAAAACCTCCATAGAGAAAAATCATGCCTATAAGCAGGCTTACCGTAAGATTTCCTGGTAACCCAATTTTTTTAGTTTTAAATTCATAGCTGACAAGCAACAATTCAGCTATTACAACCACCACACTTATAAAAATAGATATAAAAGTAGATACTATGAATGCAATAATAAAAAATGAGATAGCTAAATATGATGCTGCTTTTTTTGTTATGGTTCCTGAAGGCAACGGCCTGTCCGGATGGTTATATTTGTCTGTTTCCACATCACTGATATCATTTATTATATTTCCCCCTGCTGTTACGAGGAATACACTTATTGCACCCAATGTCAGTGGTATGATGAATTCAGCAATATGCAGGTTTACGGCAATAAATCCTACTATGTATATGGAGAAGAATCCCATGAGCCCGTTTACCGGACGTGTAATTTTAATCCACTTATTCATTTAGAGACTGATATTTACATAGATATTATATTTTTGTCCTTTTTGAAAGTTGTAAATATTATTT
>JAKAAU010000121.1 GCA_021802165.1 Thermoplasmata archaeon | reverse complement strand
GGGTCAGGAGATCATGGATAAGACATGTCCAGGATGCAAAACGAGTATGACACCGGTTGGCAACATGAATTTCAGGGTTGGAGGATATACAGGCATTGGCGGAATGTTTCTGGGTGGCTGGAATGATCTGACCGAAACTACACAAACATTTACCCTTTATAAATGCAATACGTGCGGGAAAGTAGAATTTTACGAGCCACAACCTGCTCAGGATGATACAGGGGAGAAAAAGCACCATTTCCTTTAAAAATTTAAAATAAATTTCAAAATAATATTTTAGCGTTTAAAATAATTTTTCTGTTCAGTAATTTCCTTTTTTTCTTTAATGGTTTTGGATGTTCTTTTAATTCCGAAAGGATCAATATTTGTTTTTGTCTCAAATATTGAAGTCTCCGGTATGCCGGTTATTTTCTGCCTACCTGTTTCTATTCCATTGTTTTTTACATTCTTCAATTTAACGTTGCTTCTTACAGGTTTAATCGAATTCCTGTTTCCATTATTATCTTCACTCATATTTATCACTCTTTATTTTATGGAGTAACTATCGAAATAATTGTACTCAAAATCAATATGCATTTCTGGTATAAAACCCGCAGTTGTAAAGATCTTATTCAGTTCTTCATGGTTTATCCGTATATTCATGGGAGGTCCCATTTCTCCCTTCATATTGAACTCTATCAGATACACATATACGGGTTTCTTTGAGTTTTCCTTTATGAATTTTAAAATATCCTCTCTGCAATCTATATCATGGAAAACTGTTGAGAAAAATATCTTGTTGAATCCCGTCACATAAAGGTTACACATGTCCTCATTGATAATTTTATAGTTTTTTCTTCCCTCCATATTTTTTTCTATGTATCTTATAACATCGGAGTTCTGTTCAACTACATACACCATCCCACTACTGACCTTATCAGCAAATATTTTGCTGTAAAATCCATCTCCTGCACCCATGTCTATAATAATATCATCAGGAGCAAGTTGCATTTTTTCGATAATCGTTTTATAGGGAATATGTTTTTCCCTGAATTCATGTATCCTTTCGTATCTCATATATTAACCAATAATCATTCCATATTTTAATATTTCCTGTTTCCGGAGAACATATCTTATTGGACTTAACATTCATCTGTCAATCATTTTTGCAGAAATGATTTTAAATGCGTCTGTAAGGTCCTTTTCATCCAGTACTATTATAGTATCACGGTAAAAGGAAATTATATGCATGATATTGATTCCGGCCCTGTATAACAGGGAGGTTATAAAATTAACATATCCCTTCGTAATTTCTATTTCATCAGGGCTAATTATGGTCAGCTGCCCAAGGTCCTTTCTGTATTCTATTATCTGTTCATTAGAAAAAAAATTGGAGAAACCGGATACAGTCTGATTATCACCCAGAATGGAAAAGCAGTTTATGGTTTCTACAAGATTTACTGAATTCAATTTTTTCAGGTTTCCTATAATCCCGGTAATTATTTTCAGTGTATCATAGTTCTTTTTTATGACAATAATAGCAATATTTGAGGACATTTCCAGATTAGATTTATCAAGAATTTCTGTGGTATATGAAGGCAAATCATTATTTTTATATCTCTTCAGGGCAGCAACTGCAGCCTCAAAATCATCTACAGATGTTTTATTCACAATTTCCCTTGCAAGTGCTGAAATATTAATCAATCCACGGGCCATATAATCTTTTATTTCTGGATGTTCATTAATGTAAGATCTGACAATCTCGGCAGTATTAACCATTTTATGGTATATCAACATATTGTTAAAATAATTTATCAATTCATATAATGAAAAGGATATTAACCACTTTGAAATGGGGTTATATGTTTGATTATATACCCACAGTGCTGAGATCACAGGAAATTATAGATAAATCATTTCATAAGGCGTCAAACATTGTGGAGCCATACTACCCTAAAAAGGAAACAAAAATTAGAAAGGAAGTTACAGATAGGATATCTACCATAGAAAGCATCTCAACAGGCCATCTTGATAAGATAATTAGAAAATTTCCCACAATAGAAACATTACATCCTTTTTACTTTGATTTAATAGATCTGATGTTCGATGTGGATAAGTATAAGCTGAGCCTGGGGAATGTACAGTGGACAACGGATAAGATAAAGGATTTCAGCACAATTTACATTAAAAAATTGAAGGGTGCTAAAACCATCAATGATATGAATAGCATCATGAAAGCATACTACGGGAGATTTTCCTCCCTGATAAAGAACATTAATCCCGACCTATTATACCTTGGAGAATGCAGGAATTACCTCAGAAGGCTGCCTGGAATCATAACAGATATTCCCACATTCATAATTGCAGGAATTCCAAACTCTGGAAAGAGTTCGCTGATACAGAAACTCACCGGGACTTCTCCTGAAATTGCCAGTTATCCATTTACTACAAAGGAGATTCTACTGGGTTATAAAAATATAGAAAACTGGCGTGTCCAGTTTATAGATACCCCCGGAATTCTGGACAGGCCCATGGATAAAAGAAACGATATAGAGAAAAAGGCTATAATTGCCCTTTCCAAAATAGAAGGAACTATACTATTCCTGTTTGATTATTCAAACACTTCAAAATATACAGAAGAAGAGCAGAACAATCTTTACAGGGAAATATCTGAAACATTCCCAAACAGGATTATCAGGATACAAACTAAGATAGATATCAGTGAAAGGCGTGAGGATATCTGTATATCATCTGTGGCAGCACCGGGATTGAAGGAACTTGATAGTGTAGTTATTTCAGAGGTGGAAAATTTTTATGCAACAAGAAATAAGGAAGCAGGTTATTAAAAACGCATATTTACACGATGGAAAGGCAGATGCATCATCTGTAGTTGGAAAACTAATTTCCATAAATCCTGAAATACGAAAGGATATGAAAAATGTAATGAAATCAATCCAGGAATACGTAAATGAAGTAAATTCAATGACACATGATCAGATTGAAGAGATTGTCAATACTGAATATCCGGACATAATGGTAAAGGAAAAGAAAGAAGAAAAACACAGGCTTCCGGACCTACCCAATGTAAATGGTAGTGTTGTGATGAGAATGGCCCCTTCACCATCAGGCCCACTGCACATAGGCCATTCCAGAATGGCAATTCTCAATGATGAATATGTAAAACGCTATGGTGGAAAGCTTATACTCAGAATCGAGGATACAAATCCTGCAAATATAGATTCCGATGCATATCAGCTTATACCAGAAGACCTGAAATGGCTTGGTGTAAATGTGGGAGAGACAGTTATACAGTCTTCCAGAATGGAATTTTATTACTCAGAAGCCAAAAGGATGATTTCAGCAGGTTATATGTATGCAATAGAGGAGAACCAGCAGGAATTCCATGATCTCAAACTAAAGAAAGTTCCGGTTAAGGAAAGGGATGCAGATCCTTCATATAGTCTAGAGAAGTTTGACAGGATGATTTCCGGTTATTATTCAGATGGCCAGGCAGCACTAGTAATGAAAACAGAAATAGATCATCCTAATCCATCCATCAGGGACTGGATAGCCTTCAGAATAAACACTCATGAACATCCCCGTACCGGTACCAGATACGTTGCATATCCGACCATGAACTTCTCGGTTTCAATTGATGACCATTATCTGGGGCTCACGCATGTTATAAGAGGCATAGACCATCTTGTAAACACTGAAAAGCAGAAATACGTATTCCAATACAATAAATGGAATATACCTGAATACTTCCATTACGGGTTTATAACAATTCCGGATACTATACTGAAAACTACAATTATAAAGGATGGAATAAGGTCAGGGAAATATTCCGGATGGGATGATATACGCCTGGGTACACTGATGGCACTGAAAAAGAGGGGTTACAATCCAGAAACATTCAGGAATTACTGGATAAGCTCCGGAATGAATAAAAACAACGCCACATTTTCATGGGAAATTTTCAACTCCATGGATCGTGAGATAATAGATAGTAATACTGAAAGATATTCATTTGTTCCGGAACCGGTAATACAGCATATAAAGAATCCAGTAAAGTTAAAAAGCCATGCAATGCTGCACCCACAGAATCCGGGAAGAGGATTCAGGGAATACACATTAGAACCTGATGCAAGCATATACTTTCCTGCAAAAGACATGTTGGAAATAGCAGAGGGAGAAACCATAAGATTGAAAGATCTCTGTGTAGCCAGGAAGGTGAATGATAGAATAGTTTATTCTGACTATGAACCAAAGGAGAGGGTCAAAATCATTCAATGGGCACCTAAAAATTCCACAGAAATATCTATTTACCATCCGGATGGCAGTGTTGATAAGGGCATGCTCGAACCGCTTGCAACAGGAAAAGATAAGGTAGTCCAGCTGGAACGTTATGGCTACGTTAATTTACTGGGAGATAAAGGATATTTTCTCCATAAATAAATTTAAATTCAAAAACTAAGTGCAATATAAAAAAATTCTAAATGGAATGTATATTCGAGAATTTATAACAATATATTTAGTGGAATGAAAAAACTAATCAGATATACTTTTTTGACCAGTCTGTCCATTATAGTGCATATGCCAATTAGTCATAGTTTCTCTCCATATGAGTCAATGAAACGGCTGGTTCGCTAAATCTACCTCTGTCGCCCTCAACATATCATAACTTTTAAGATTGGAACCTGGGAAACTTAGAGATACAAAATAAACTGGTGATAATTTGGACCCATTGGCCGTTAAATTGGTTGTTACCCCTTTCTTTTTTAAGCCCAAACTATGGCCAATAGACCTCTCTATAGCAAGACCCGAGGCTCCTATATCGACGAGGGCTTTACAAACAAGCGGCGGAGAAGTTTACTTTCCCTAGCTTTGGATCGTGGAGGTGGTAAGCATATCAAGGGATATTGCAACGTTCTAAATGATGCCATTTTGTGATAAAATCTATGTCCCAACTGATGGATTCCACTGTACCTGCGTCTTTTTAGGATCACTCGTGTCTGGAGTAGTCTTAAAACCTATAGGAGATAGAGTAAGCAATCCCATTTCATTCCATTGATGAAAGGAAATTCAATGGTTGTGATTTTATCATTTTGATTATAAACACATCCTCTACTCCAAAAAAATGAAAAATCATAAGTTCTAAACTGCAATATAGATACTATGAAAACTGATGATCAGAGACATGTTATATGTGGAGGTGACCCAGAAAACTATCTCAAAGCCTACTTAAAGGGTCTTTATTTTGATCTTGATGATGGAGAGGAAATCAGCGTACTATTTCTATCTGAAAAATTCCCTTTTGATGGTGAAAAATTCAGGCAAATGGTAAGTGCGGCAAAATTAAAACTTTCTGATTACATAGATATAGGCAATGAAAAG
>JAKAAU010000120.1 GCA_021802165.1 Thermoplasmata archaeon | reverse complement strand
AGCATATAAAAAAACATATATATACAATCCGGTTAAAGATAGTAGATGTTTAAATGCAATATGATTTAATAGACCTGATTGCATGCCCTATGTGCAGGGGCAATTCATTTTCTAAATCCGTAATTAGAGAAGAAGGTGATAATGTTATAATTCCAGGGCACGGGGAGCACACGTATACAGATTCTAACAACGACGGAGCGAATCGTGATATGAAAAACGGCATATTGCTATGCAATACCTGTGGAAGATGGTATCCCATAATCAATAGCATACACATATTGCTGCCTGATACCTACAGGGATGAAAAGAAAGATATGGAATTTCTTACAAAATATAAAAGTGATCTGCCTGATATTGTAATAAACAATGGAAAACCATTTAATATTAAGGTACTCGAAAAAACATAGAATCATGAATATGATATGCTGTGACATATATTTAAAAAGAAGTGGATTTTAAATGAAAGAAAATAGGTTTATGTCTGATGACAAAGATTTAAGGGATGTTTATAATAAAATTCCGAAATCATATGACAGAGCCAACGCATTAATCTCATTTTTTCAGGATGTAAAGTGGAGAACCAGACTTGTAGATGGAATATTCCACATTTCACAGCCGGAAAAAATTCTTGATGTTGCAAGCGGAAAGGGTGAATTGACATATATTATAAAACAGATTAAGGAAACATATGTAGTAATGACCGATTATTCAGAAAATATGTTGAACATGTCGATAGTTGACTCCACAAGAGTCCTTGCATCATTTAACAATTTGCCCTTCCGTGACAATTCTTTTGATTCAGTTATGAGTACGTTTGCCCTGCATGCTGCGGATAATATAGAAGATGTTATCAGGGAAATGGTCCGTGTTTCTAATGGCACAGTGGGAGTTATAGCAATGGGAAAATCAGATAATAAATTTTACAGTTTTATCACCGGATTTTATTTAAAATATTTTCAACCTTATATTGCAAAATTAACGGGGGAGAAATCAAAAGATTATAGATTCATTTATTACATATATAAAAGGCTGACACCAAACTCATCAATTCGTGAGATAATTAAAAAATATATGGATGTGGTAACATTTGAGGAGAAAGCCTTTGGATCGGTATACATTTTTATTGGTACTAAAAAGGATACAGAAGTCATTAAATAATTTAGAATTTTTTCTTGTCTGCGCATATATGAATTCGTGCATAAGTTTTCATTGAACTAATTCAAAAGATTGTGTGTCCTGTAAATAAGTATTGGGAATATATAATGAAATTTTTCTTTGTACCTAAAATGTAATCTTAATAAATGTTTAACGTGGGAAAGAAGTTAAGCAAGTCCAGAGAGTCCGGGATGCTGATTCAACGGCAACTAAATGCAGGAAGATAGCGTGCTGCGACATATTAAAAATGGAATAGAATAGTAAATAAAAACCTTCTAGAATTTTAATAGGCTCAGAATTGCAATAAACTAATATACCATCGTGAAACTACACTATTGATGATCGCCGTAGAGCGTCTAATGGTAAGAAAGAAATTAAAGACAATGTTAAAGAAATCTATAGAAAAGAACAACATTGATATATTTACCGGTTTCATTATTAAAGAAAAAAATGCTATCAGGGAGGTATATGACACACAGATTTCTGATATATTGTTAAATGCACTCAGGGATGCTGAAATATCAGCTGACCTTTACAGTGCCCTTACATATATAGATGATAAAAGCCCTCTGATACTGGAATATAAAGCTTTAAAATTATATTCTGATGGAAAGATTGACGATTTCATTCATTTTGTTACATCTAATATAGATATTTTAAGCCTGGCCAATGTTAAAAAAGATTTTGATGAATTGATAAATAAATCACAACCGGAAAAGGCTGTAGAATACCTATCTATTGCAGGAGTATTTGATGAGGGCATATTCAAAGAATATTTTGCCACAATGCCGGGTGAGCAGGAAATCCGGCGATTAACTGCACTTTTTCAAACAAACGGCAGTATCAATGACCTTGAGAAAATTCTTTCTATATGTATTTCAAAAATACCTTATTCAACCTGTTATTTTTCCCTGGCAGATATTTATGTAGAATTTAACCAGAAGGATAAACTCAAAGAGTTGCTGCATGATATCCATAAAAACCGTATTCATTATAATAATATAGATATCAGAAAATACTATTCATATCTTGGAGAATACGAAAAAGTTGTAGAATTTTCAGATGTTAATGAACCGGATAATGCATTATTGGCTGATGCATATTATCACCTCGGCTATTATGAAAATGCTTTAAAAATTTATAAGTATATTTATTATAACGAAGATAAAAATGTTCTTGAGCGAATTATAGATATTACTTATGCAATTAAAGATTATTATTCCCTTATTAATTATATAAACTTAATAGAAAAAAATCTGGGAACAAATAAAAAATTGTTGCTTTATAAAATTGAGAGTGAAATTGTACTTGATTTATATAGTGAAGCTGAATTGGATTTAAACAGGTACCGGTCAAATTTTGGCGATGATACTGAAGTACTGGAGTTATTTGCTAAATATTTCAGAGCGGTAGACAATCAGGAAATGTTATATAAAATTGCAATACAATTGATAGAAAAGGGAAATACAGATCATGAAAATTATAGAATTATTGTCAATTACCTGTATGAAAATCAGGAGTACAGCAAGATTCTTTCATACGTAACTGAAAAGAACCTGATTAATGAGTTTAAACCGGAATATTGCAGTTCACTTATATATTTAAACAGAATTGAAGATGCCATTGAGATTATAACGACAGAGCGATCTTTACTTGATTCCGGTAGGGTAGTTGATAGTATCTTTGAAAAAATAAAAACTAATGAAAATATCAGGAAGTTTAATAGTATAAATAAGCAGGGCACAATTCTTGAAATGGTAATCTCATATATGCAGGGGCGGAAAAATTTTGATTATATGAAATATGCCGGAAAAGTAAAAAATGCCGGGTCACTGGCCGGAATCTATATACTTGCCACATCTACCAGAAAGGACAATTTTTTTGACAGGCGTTACATAAGGAACCTTCTTGACATTGACAGGTATCAGATAATATCATCAATACTTTCCAATATCGAATCCATAAAGAATGGAGAGGATATTGGCGACATGAACGATTCAAGATATTTTTTATATCCCATTACTAAAGCACTTATAAAAACAAAACGTTACCATGAAGCTTCAACAATTCTGGATTCTTTGTATAGCAAAGACCCTGATGCATTTTATTATTATTTCAGGGCGTATATCGAATTTCAGGATTCAAATTTTGGGGATGCCATAAAGCATGTTGAGGAAGCTATCTCTGTTTTAGATAATGTCGATTTCCTTGCATTGCGGATTAATATTGCTCTGGCAAAAAATACAAATGCAGAAACCTACACAAAATCTGCTATAGATTTAGGCTTTACCGATATTTTTGGCATGATTTACAATTTTGTGGTAAGCAGAAATATAGATGTTAGTGAGGAATTCAGGGAATATCTGGAAAAGATTGATATTAAAAACGTATATTTGTACAGGCTAAAAAGCTATTGTTTGAGGGACTATAAATCTGTCCTTAAATACTCTGCCCTTTCACTTCTATATGGGGGAAATTCTGAGGATGTGGTAAATCATTATTCTATCCTGAAAAAGGATAATGAGCTGACTGCCGTATATTTTCTGGAACATTATAAAAATAAGTATTATGAAGGTTACATAATACTTTCAAGTTACTATTACAGCAAAAGGATATTAAAAAAATCTCTGGAATACTTCAACCTGGCATATGTAAGAAATAGTATTGCAGTGAAAAACCCACTTTTTCAGGAACTTTTTATGGGTGTCCCATTGTCCAGTGCCATTATTAATGCAATGGAATCCACAGGGGAATGGTTTCATTTGATGGTCTATTATTACAACAGGAAAGAATTTGGAAAAGTAAGGGAAATCACGCAATATCATTACAATAATATCAAAATACCGGAGTTCCTTATAACACGTGCATGGGAAAACATGCCGGTAAAGACCTTTATGGTTGGTCTTTTCAATAAAAGCCATGACAAAATTCTGGGTGAATTGCTTGCAAACAAATTCGATGAACTGGAACTATATGAGGATGAGATAGACATCCTGAAAACACTTATCAGCTATTATCCGGATGAAAACATACTTTTTGAACGCCTTATAAATTCTTTAATTCAGAATGGGAATTTAAACGAGGCTCTCGAAACCACTTATGATCGCTTCCATGAGAAAAAGGATATTTCATCATTTAATAGAATGGTGCATATTTTTTATGACCTGAGGGATTATAGTTCGCTGGCAAACATATTTAATAACAACAGGGAATTTGTAAATGCAGAGAACATAAAATACTGGATATATTCACAGATTAAATTATTTAACTACGCGGCAACGAGAGCATTAATGCATGATTATCACGGTATTATCAATGTAGATACCAGTGAAAGCATAAATTCAAAACTCAGATCTTCCTATAGAACAAGAATGATAGTGGAAGTCACTAAAAAAGTATTTGATACGGAGTACGTGGATCAAAAAGTTTCACAACCTGCCGAACTAAGTGCCATGGTACCTGCATACCTTGCAAATGATGTCTATGAATTCATTACTAACAAGGAACCGTATTCTTATATTGATGCCAAGGAATATAATAACGAATCCGTAAATATTATTGGCAGACTAAACACAATTGGTATTTCAGATATAAGGGATATAAAAATATACCACATTTATAAGGTAACCGGGAATGTAATAAAATCAAAGAATTTCTATATTTTCATAAAGAGATGCATGGAAGGGTATTATAAAATAGAGAAATTGTCTGAAAATGGGGGTTCCATTAATAGTGGTGATATGGGCAATGAACCTGATATTATTAAGATAATAACGAAATACAATGTCGGACTAATGGATGCAATATACATTGCAGGAAAAATGAAAAATGGGATGTTAAATTAATGATGTACAACAGGAATAACGAAGGAAATGATATTATAATAGCAGTAATCGTTTTAACTATAGCTTTCACTCTTATGATCAATGGTGGACTTCGTGGGGTACCGGACATAAAAACACTGGAAATCGAAGTACTTATAGGGTTCTCCGTAACTGTAACCGCTTTCCTTATGCATGAAATGGCCCACAGGGAAGTTGCCAGAAGGCTCGGTGCAGTTGCATTTTTCAAGTTATGGCCTGTAGGTATCCTTCTTGCACTGATAACATCGGTGTTCGGATTTATCTTTGCTGCCCCGGGTGCAGTCCAGTTTGCAGGGCTGTATGACAGGGATAGTGAGGGAAAAATCGCACTTGCTGGGCCAGGCACAAACATAATAATCGGAGTAATTGCTTTCCTGGCAGTAACATTTTCTGGCATTACCGGCGTGGCATCAACAATCTTAATATGGGTGGCATGGTTAAATCTC
>JAKAAU010000119.1 GCA_021802165.1 Thermoplasmata archaeon | reverse complement strand
TTAGAGCTGTATTCCCTGATTTTTACTATACAAAGGAGCCAACAGATGAATTTCAATTCACTGATCTGAAAAAGCTCAACAGCCCGGAGAACTCGTTTTACAACTTCTTTCTTTTTACCTATGACAGGCTCAACCATCAGAAAGACCTTACAAAAAATAAAAAAATAATATGTGATCGCTATCTCGCGTCCTCCATAGCATATGAAGGTCCAATGATAGAAAGATTACTGGGGGGCAGGAAAGAAACAGTTCAGTGGATGGTAAATGTGTCTAAAATGATGCTGGTTCCTGACATTATTATCTATCTGGAAGTTGATATAGATACGGCAATGAGTAGAATAGAGACCAGCAGGAAAAACCTCAATTTCAATGGAAAACAGCTATCAATGCTGGAAGAAAAAAATGGGCTCTATGGGATAAAAGAATATTACGATTATTTTCTGGATAATATATCAGAATTTATTGAAAAATCTGTCGATATAAGGAGAATAGATGCCAGTAAATCTATATCTTATGTACTTGAACAGGTACAGAAAATAATTGAGGTACTATAATCAGGCTGTTGTCACAATTATTTCATCGCCGAGTACCATTATTGTATGCTCTGACTGGGCAATCATTGCCTTGCTATGTTCTTTCAGCACAGCAAATCCCGATATGTATTTGCTTGACATCTTCTTTCTTAAGTATTCCTGGTCGTTATCCATTATTTTGGATACCCATCTTTCCGCGAAGGGTGCAGTATTGAAATTTTTATAGAGAATTTCATCCCTGTCCTGCCGTCTGGGCTGATCAATAATGTATATATTCCCCAGTGGCCCGCTGTGTATCATGCCCAGCCCGGTGCTGGCAAAGGGCTCTATTGCTATTACCTTATCAGTCTGTATTGTTTCACCGTTCCCGTCGTCGTAATTGGGTATGAAAATTTCAGAATGGAGATCGTAACGGTTAATCCCGTGTCCACCCAGATTTTTTATTGGCTTGAATCCGTGGGATGTAATGACATTGCCTATTTCCTGCCCTATTCTGTATATGCTGATCATTGGCCTCAACACCTTGATGGCGGCATTGAGTGCCTCCCTTGTTGCATCGATTAAATCGCTGTAATTACCTGTATTCCCAACCTCAACTGTGGCTGCATTATCTGACATGTATCCGTCCACCATGGCTCCGAGGTCAACCTTGACCAAGTCCCCTCTATGAAATTTCTTTTTGTCACCTTCAAACGGAGTATAATGAGCAGCCTCATTATTGATTGATAAGTTTACAGGAAAGGAGGGCAATGCGCCTCTCTCTTTTATATACTGTTCTGCCTTTTCGGCAACGTCATATAACAACGCACCGGGCTCAACCAGTGTTTTGGCATATTCCAGTGCATCCCTCCCGATTTTTCCGGCAAGCATGTATTTTTCCTTTATATCGCTATCCATGAATATCCTGCATTTATTTCTTCATTCAACATTAAGTTAACCTAAAAATAAAAATATTTATTGTTTACCGGCATTGAATTCCTCATCAGTCATGGGAACATCCTGACCTCCCCATTTGTTATAAAGTGTGCCCAGAAGATAACCGAATACCAGAAGTGATATTATTCCAAGTCCCATGCCTGTTATATAGTAAAGAACTCCGTAGGTACTTATATCCAGAGCGCCAATAAGAACATCGAATATCAACCAGAGAATCAACCCGAATATCTCGCCCTTTATAATCATATTTTTTCCTGGTAATTTTCCGTGTACATATGCGAATATGATCCCAAGAATCACACCGACTATCAAACCACCTATTATGTCCAGTACAACATCTACTCCCACTACCGCAGAGTAGAGCGATGCAGCAGTAACATGAACGCCGGTCAGTGCCGATTCTTTTGCAGCCTCTATTGCAAGAACTTTCATTACGTCAGCCTTATATATGGTCAGTGTTATGAAGGAAAAAATACCTGAAAAAATACCGTATATTATTCCTGCTAAAGCTCCTGCTTTTGCCCCTGTGCCTGTTTTTCCCATAGGGAAAGATATATGTAACGTATTTAAATTTTGTTCTATTCTATTTATAACACATAGGAGTAATTGCCTAACAGGATATATAAAAATATTTTAATCATGGAGTAAATATCCATAGTATGGATATGGCAAGATATGCCAGACAGATTGCTCTGAAACAAATTGGAAATGATAACCAAGAAAAATTATTACAAAAATCTGTCCTGATCGTTGGGTTGGGCGGTACAGGCAGTGCAGCCGCTGAAATGTTTTCTAGGCTCGGTGTAAGGAAATTGATTTTTATAGACAGGGATAGAATAGAAATAACAAACCTGAACCGTCAGATCCTTTATAATATGGATGATTTAAAAAAATACAAGGCAGAAACGGCTGCAGATAAAATACGGAAAATTAACCCTGATATAGAAGTCGAATTTTATAATAAAGCATTTGATGCGGACATGGCATACCTTGTAAACACAGTGGATTTTGTTTTTGATGGAACAGATAATATGACTACCAGATTTATAATAAACGATGCCTGCGATAAATATGGAACGCCGTGGATATTTACCTCAGCCATAGAAACATATGGAGAATTCAAGGCGGTTATCCCTGGGGAAACATCGTGTTATGCCTGTTTCAATAAAGACCCAGTGAGACTCCCATCCTGTGAAATTTCCGGTGTTATCAGTACCATCCCAGCAATGATTGCATTAAATGGTGTAAATATGGCAATTAAAATACTTCTTGATTATAAAGTTGATGGTGGCGTGTATTTCATTGATGGATTTAATTTTGAAATAAACAAAATAAATATAGAAAAAAATATGAGATGCAGATGCTGCCATGACAAAAATTATACGTATCTCAGCAGGGAGTATTCTGGAATTGGAAAGTCCATTTTATTATAATACAGTAATTTTTACAATTTCACTGATTACAACTATTATGAAAACCATTCCCAGAAAACGGTAGATAAATTTTTGATCCAGTTTGTGTGCCAGAATAGAGAAATAATACCCGGAAATAAGTGCAATTATTCCTATAAGGAAGGCAGCAACAAAATCAATGTGACCTATTCTGAAATACCCCACGGAACCGCTCAATGCTGAAAGAAACATCGCCAGTGTGGCAGTTCCAACCATATTCTGGGCTTTCATGGAAAATAAAAGCATAATAACAAGGATGAACATTATCCCTCCACTGGTACCTATTATGCCGGTAAGCATGCCTATGGGTATGCTGAGCAGGAATCCGAGTAAAAGTGCAACAGGCCTTTTCAGATTGATGTTACGTATGCCTGTTTCCTCAGTTCTGTATGATTTTTTAATTACATAATAACCCATATACGCTGCCATAGCGGTAAATGCTATTTCCAGTGGAAGTACAGGCACTATGTACGCAACAAATGCTCCGATCTGTGCGCCCACTATTGCACCAGTACCCAGAATTAATCCGATTCCCATATCAAGAGTTTTCTTCTTCAGATAAACGTAAATAACTATGGTAGTTGTAATAACATCAACAAGCAGGCTTGTTCCAATGGATGTTTTGAAATCAATTCCCATGTATGATAAAACCGGTACAACGACAAGAACTCCGCTACTTCCGGTAATACCAGTAAGAGCCCCTACAGCAATCCCGACAATAAGAAGTATGATGAAAATCAAATACATATAAGATTATTACAGCATCCCTAAAATATAATATCAAAAATAACAAGGATTTTATATTTATTCCAGTTAGATTTATTACTATTATGAAGATTTCACCCCGTAGATATGGTGAAAAAGTATATAATAGACACATCGGCAATTCTATCCGGAAAACTAAATATTTCCAGTAGCGATTATATCTTTGCAGATTCCGTGATAAATGAAATCAAAAAAGGTTCCCTGGAGAAAATCCTTGATGCAGCCGATATGGATGTTAGAAGTCCTAGGGAAAAGTATGTGGAAATAGCATCAATTGCTGCAAAAAAAACCGGTGATTACAGTGTTCTCAGTAAAACTGATATTGATGTCCTTGCACTGGCCATGGAATATAACGGAATAATAGTTACAGATGATTATGCCATTCAAAATGTTGCCAGGCAATCAGGTATAGAATATACAGGAAGCGGCATAGAACCAATAATGAAGAGCATAGTATGGAAATACAGATGTACAGGATGCCACAGAATATATGATAAGTATATTGAAGTATGTCCTGTATGCGGCCACAGTGTGAAGCGTTATTCCAGAAAATGACCTATTTCCTGTGCAGTTCATAATCCATAATATCTATAATTTCCCTGACTTTTTCCTTATATCTTGAGAGATTATTGTATAAATTTATAACCACTGGCATCCATTCAATGAGGTTTTCCGGGGGTGCAAGGGTAATTTCATAATTGCTCCTGAATTCTTTCACCGGTTTGCCTGAAGGTTCGTACATAACCTTGAACTGCCTGTACACGGTTCTGTAAAAATCAAATGGTTCATACACTGCTGGCTGTATAATGAAAAGGTGTTCAAAGTATTTTCTTGATATTTCTATATGTGCAAATATTTTACTGTATTTTTCACCATTGTTGAAAAGCCGTAAATGGAGCTCCCATGGAAATAATATCTCTTTTGAAAGACTGAATACCTCACCCTTGAAAAAACTTGGGGTTGCATCTCGGAAACCGTTTTTAATTAAGGCAACTGCTACATTATCTGTGGATTTTTCGGGATACAGGAGAGAAAACAATGACTCATCTGATATTTTATCCTTATCAACCCTAACCTTGTTTCCGTCTTCAAGGACTATTTCCCTGGGAAATTTTACAGTTATGTTATGCAGTTCCATTATTCCATATATATCAGTGGTAATTTATATTTTTGTAGATTTAGCTGAATAAATTTGAATATAGTCTGTCTATGAATTCATGGGAGTCCATAATTATGCCGAAATCAGAGTGCCTGAATATGGCAGCATCAGGGTTTTTGTTTATGGCTATAACCTTGCCTGCATATCGTATTCCGACCACATGGTTGTCAGATCCGGAGATGCCTATTGCGATATACAACTCAGGGGATACCGAAACACCTGTCAGTCCTATCTGGAACTGTCTTGGAATTCGCCCCATATCTACTACTCTTCTTGTTGCTCCCACAGATGCCCCGACCTTATCAGCAATATCATATATTCTTCTTATATCATCAAGACTAACTCCGGTCCCGATACCAAAGATAATGGGAGTATCCAGTGGATGCAATGTAATATCCAGTAGTTGTTTTTCAATAAATCTGTTAATTGGAGTTGCGTTAGATCTAATTTTAACTGTTTCGAAGGTTTTACTGATATACATGAGTTTGAACATGCCTTTTCTAACCGTGGCCATGTCCGGGTCTGTTTTTGATTTTATAACAGCAATTATTCCGCCACCGAATGATGGCTTATACTGTATCATTTTTCCATTCTCCATTTTTATATCCACACAATCTGCGGTT
>JAKAAU010000118.1 GCA_021802165.1 Thermoplasmata archaeon | reverse complement strand
GTTGTTAACAGTCTACTTTATAACAACCATAATTATACTGATCAATAGAATGATTTATAGAATTTTGTTTCGTGATAAAACAATATATGGATTAAATTGTTTTCTTATAGAACAATTTCGAAGTTGTATTCTATCATTTTTTCAGCTCTATTGAATACATATGCTGGTATTTTGAAAATCCATGGACTATCCTTTTGTAGATTATCTCCAGTCCATATTCCCTGAATTCTTCCATTCTGGATTCCAGTGTATCCAGATCACATATTTCATAATAATTTATGATGCCACCAGTACCCGTTGCCTCCATGGCCGTATGGAGAAAGTTAATTGAATCATGGGGTAAATTCATTATAATTCTATCCATCCCGGAATATTGAGATAATAATGTCCCTGAATCTCCTGTAATAGTATCTATTGTACCTGTAAGCCTGTTCAATTTTATGTTTTCATTTAGCAGTTCTATAGCATCCGGATTTTTGTCAATAGCAACAATGTTGCATTTTTTGTTTTTAGCAATAAGAAGTGAGAATGGTCCTATACCAGCAAACATGTCTGTTATATTTTCTCCATCCTTTACCTCCTTTGCTATACGCAGACGTTCACTGGCGAGTCTGGGAGAAAAATACACCCTGGAAACATCGACATTCATTCTTATGCCATTTTCATGATATACTGTTCTGTAAGCGGGTTCCCCGTATAACAGGGTTAAATTTCTTGTTCTGAATTCTCCCTCAATGCCCCTGTCAAGATACACGGTTTTGATATTCTTTCTTGCCTTGAGAAAACCGGCAAGATATGTAGCCTCCTCTACACTTTTTCTCTTTATTATTGCAATGCTTCCTATAATATCATATGAAAATGATACTCGTTCAGGTTCTATTCGTGAGGCTGGTAGAGCATCTCTTTCTACGGTTTCATAGTGATCCGTTTTCCCTGTTACCGGTATGTAAACATAATTATCGTCGCTGGATATCCTGTATTTATTATCTATAAGGTTGAGACTCCTCAACTTATTGATGGTTTCCTGCCCGTATTCTTTTTCTACCTTTACATGGATCATCTTCATTGCCTGTAATACCTGTTATTAATTTTTTTAGCATTCTCTATAATATCTCCTGCTAGTTTCACTGAAAACCCAAAGATTTTTGCTATATCCTCTATCCTCGCTCCTGCGATGGTTTCCAGTGATGCAAATCCATTATTGTAGAGTCTTCTGGCCCTGACCCTTCCAACCTGCGGAATTTCAATAATACGGATTATATCCTCCTTAATTCCCTCCTTTATTCTTATGTTTAAATGCATTAATTTATTCTCTTTTTCCTTTGAAAACATGGTTGAAACCCTGTAGAGTGAATATGATATCCAGTCCGCGGAGGAAGCCCTAGCCTGGATATCCCCCGGACCTATTCCAAACGTTTCGGCTATGGTTCCCACAGGCACCTCATTAATCCATTCATTGAGTATTATGGCGGTTTTTGCAGCCCTCATTGATTCATCGCTGAAGTCATTTATATTATGTCTGTCAAGAAACTCTTCTATGTATACATAATCGCTGTCCCTGAAATTAAATGTAAGAATATCTGGCGTTTTGGAAATGAAATAAAGATAAAGTTCCTCAGAATAATCATATTCAAGTGCCTGCTTCAGGATAAGTGCTGTGACCGGATCAATATACAGATCCGATGTAAGCCTGCCGAAACGTGTTGCAGAGTACTTCCCATTTTCCTCTGTGATAAAATCATTGTCTTTGAGAAAATAAATGGCGCTTTCAAATGCAAGGTCCATATCTTCAATATCACCTTGGACGGCAAGTAGTGTTTTTGCATAGAAAGCGTTGATGCCTACCAGGTCATCAGCTATTCTCGATGAGATAAGTGCCAGAATATTGAATCGTATCAGGCTGTTTGAGTCCATTTTAGAAACAACAGGTTCAAGTTCTCCACTTAAATACCCCTCTGCTACCTTGAGCATTGATGGCGAAGCAGCATATATATAGCCATAGCCCTTTTTATCATATTTCGGTCTTCCTGCTCGGCCTATCATCTGCTGTATTTCTATTCCTGATATGGGTTTGCTGTATCCATCTGCATACCTGGTTATATCCCTTATTATAACTGTTCTTGCAGGTAAATTGACACCTGCCGCCAGTGTTGGTGTTGCAGCAAGAATTTTTATATAGCCTTCCCTGAAGAGTCTTTCCACCTCTGTTCTCTGGTCGTTTGACAGTCCTGCATGGTGGAACATAACACCGTGTGAAATCATATTGGTTTGTGCATCGTTAAATATATCGGGTGCTACATTTATAGCTGTTACATCGTTTTTAAAGTCAAAAATACCAGCCATTGACTGTGCATACTTCTCCGCATTTCTTCTTGAGTTTCTGAATACAAGAGCTTGGCCTCCAGATTCCAGACTTTCCCTTATGAGATATACTTCATCCTCATTTCCGATGAACTTTTTGTTTTTATCCTGGATAAGGCTATGCTTGAATACTATTCCAGTTTCCAGTGGAACAGCCCTGAAACTTGATACGACAGTACTGGCATTCATCCATTCCGCCAACTCCTCTATGTTTGAGACTGTTGCCGAGAGGCCTAGAATCAGAATATCCGGATTGAGGTAAAGAACAGTTGATATGACTGTTTCAAGTCTTGGCCCTCTGCTCTGGTCTGATATCATATGTATTTCATCAACTATGATTAAACCGAAGTAGTTCAGTATGTCAGGATCCCTGTGGAGCATGGAATCAGCTCTTTCCGATGTTGCAATAATAACATCATAGTTCTTTATAAATGAGGGTGGAACATCGTAATCCCCGATGGACATTGTTACCTTCAATCCTAGGTTTCTAAGTGTTGACAGTTCAGCAAATTTCTCCATAGCAAGAGATCTAAGAGGAACTATATACATGGATTTTTTTCCCTTTAAATATGTATCATAAATAGAAATATAAGCTATGAGTGTTTTACCCGAGGCTGTTGGCACCGATACTATTACATTACTATTTTTCCTGATTTTTTCCACTGCCTCTTCCTGGTGTCTATAAAGTGTAAAATCATTGTTTTCAGTTACCTTGAGAAATTCCCCTGAGGTAGCCTCGCTTAACTTCATAGCGGAATATTATTAAATGTTTTAAATAACTATCTGTATGTCTGGATTTATAAAATTTCTCATTTCTGCATTTTGTAGAAAGTATAAATAATGGTTATACATATAACTATTATGGAGAAAAAAATGAAAATTGGTCCAAAAGGGCAGGTTGTAATACCTAAAGATATCAGAGATATCACTGGCATAAAACCAAATACCGAGGTTATTGTGTCACTAAATGGGAACAGCATTACAATCAAAACTGCAAAACCATTAACAGAGAGTTATCTAAAATACTACGAAACAACTTATTCAAAAAAACTAAAAAATAGTGTGGATATAAATAGAATACTGGATGATGAATATGACAGAAACTTTTTACATTGATTCTAACATATTTATTTTTCCGGCTATATATGATAATGAACAGGCTTGTAAGGCGGGAAAAATTCTATCTAGAATAGAAAATAATGAAATTATAGGATACACTTCTGTTCTTACATGGGATGAGGTTATGTATGTTATATGGAAAATACTGGGAAAGGCAGATTCCATATCAATAGGCAAAAAATTTATAAATTATCCGAATTTGAGATTTATAAATACTGATTTAAATATTATCATAAAAGCTATGGAGATAGCAGAAAATTATAATTTAAAGCCAAGAGATTCTATACACATAGCAACTGCATTATCGAGAGGTATACATAATATTATATCTGATGATTCTGACTTTGATTCGGTGGATATTATATATAGAATTAAACTTTAGGCTTATTTTTATATTTATCTCTAAATTGTTGAAAATTTAGAGATAACCACTGTTAATCGATTTTATCATAGATGCAAATATACTGATATTAGAAATACTTTTTATATATCATAGCATAACATCGTAATGATTAGTATAATCTTTGTAATACCTGCCAGCATTGACTTTAATGGTGGCATTGAAAAAACAATTTCCCATTATTATAAGTACAAAACCGGGGAATTCAAAAAATTAATTCTTCAAGGGGAAGGAAAATCTTCAGAAAATATATATTCAATAAAATCAATTTATTCCAAATTAATCATAAAAACTTCGGGCATAACAAACTTTATGGTAAGAATGTTTGCTCCTGCATTACTTTCACTGGATAGGATTATAAACTTGAAAACAATAAAACACATAGAAAAAATATCTGATATAATATATTTAACAAATAATGATTACTATTATTTATTCAGGCACGGTAAATTTATAATATGGAGTGAGCACGGGAATATTCCATCGAATTATACCAGCATTAGAATTATTAATTTGGCTATTACATCAATGATAAAAAATAAATTAATTTTCAGGAATATAGACGCTGTGCATCTTATAAACTGCTATAATATTAAATCGCTTCCAATGAAGAATATATACTGTGTTCCAAACGGTGTAAATTCATCCAGATTTCTGCCGGTAGAGAGAAAAGCCGGGAGGCCAAGGTTACTTTACGTTGGAAGACTCGAAAAGTCAAAGGGAGTAGATAGGGTATTGAACGTCTTTAAAACCCACAATCTGGACATTGAATTTACTATTGTGGGTTCAGGAATTCTGGAAAATATGTTAAATGACTTACCTGATAATGTAAAATATATGAAGAATATATCAGATTCAGAGTTGCAGGAAATTTACAGAAACTCTGACATATTTATTTTTCCCTCAACCCTAGAAAATTTTGGAAATGTTGTTCTCGAGGCTCTATCTTCAGGACTCTACGTTATAGCATCCGAACAGCTCAGACCTAGATTCGACTTTGCAGAAAAAATGAATTTTCTTGAATACATCAATCCAATAGAGACAGAAATATTCAAGGCTCTGGAAAATGTTCGGGAAAACATAAAATACACGGAAGTTTACAGTAACAGAATTCTCATGCACAATTATATTAAGAAAACATATGACTGGAGCCGGGTGCTCGATCAATTCTACTCAGAACTCAGGAAAATATATGCAAGCAAATGAAAATGAAAAAAATTTATACTAGCTGGCAATAAAATATTTATGAAAACGGAAATAACATGGCACGGGCATGCGGGTTTCAGTATAAAAGGAAGCTCAGACATACTTATAGATCCTTTTTTTAGTGGAAACCCATTTGCCAGGGAAACTGCCGAAGATATGAAACCTGATATTATCCTTCTGACACACGGTCATTTTGACCATGCAGGCGATGCAGTAAAAATTTCAAAGAAAAACGGTTCCCCCGTTCTATGTTCTTTTGAACTTTCAGAACTTTTAAAAAAAGAGGATGTAAAAACAATTGATATAAATCCCGGCGGAACAGTAGATTTCATGGGCGTAAAAATAACTGCCGTTCCGGCAATACATTCTTCAAGCTATAATGGTTT
>JAKAAU010000117.1 GCA_021802165.1 Thermoplasmata archaeon | reverse complement strand
TATATATTAATATATATAAAATATAAATGAAATTTTAAAAAAATATTTTTATCTGGAATGCTTTACGAATAAAACCAAAACACCTGCTAATCCTGCAAATATAGCCATTCCATAAACTCCTGCAACGAAAGAATGTGTTACAACTTCCAGGCCACCGACTACTATTGGACCAACAGCACCACCGAGGTTACCGAGACCGTTGATAAGGCCTATAGAGGCTGCGGAGCTTTCCCTTGTTAAGGATTCCTGAGGTATATTCCAGAATACTGGCAGGAATGTAAATATTCCAATGGCCGATATTGTAAAGAATATAAAGGATACCACTGCGTTAGATATTGTGAAGGCACTCAGGGTTAATCCGATGAAGGCAATAAAGAATATAATTGCAGTCAGGCGTTTTCTATCTCCTTTCTTATCGGAATACCTTAAGATGAATATCAATGCAATTGCTGCGACTATGTATGGTATATCAGACAGGAAACTGGCTTCTGCTGCATGCACATGTGCAAATGATTTTATTATGGACGGCAGCCAGATAGAATACCCATAAAGCGCTGTTACACCTAAGAAATAAACTACTGTTAAGATAATAACATCAGGTTGCATTAAAGCTTCTTTCCATGAAACCTTTATCGGCTTGTTCTTCTCCTCCAGATCCAGATCGCCCTGTAGCGCATCTCTTTCCCCTTTTGACATCCATTTTGCCTGTTCCGGAAAATCGGTTAATACCACCCACAGAATGGCAACAGATATCAATGCCAGTATTCCCTCTATGACGAAAAGGTATCTCCATCCAGGATTATTTCCGTATACAAGAAATATTTCTCCAGAAATAAGTCCACCGAATATTCCAGCAACAGGTATAGCAGCATTGAAGAAGCTATTTGCCACTCCTCTTTCAGATTCAATAAACCAGATTCCCATGAAGAACATCACACCAGCGTAGAATGGTGCTTCTGCAAGACCTAGAATGAATCTGAGGGCATACACCTCAGGAACGTTTGAAACAAATCCTGTAGCAATTGTAATTATTCCCCATGCAGTGAAGGCCACTGCGAATATCTTTCTTACACCAACCTTATTGATCCGTAATGTTGTAAAAACCTGTGGTAAAGCATACGCCACGAAGAACAGGGCAGAGGCAATACCCGCTATTAAATCAGCAGATGATGCCGGTGCCCCGATGTCCGTGAACATCCCGGCCGAAATGGCATAGGAAAGATTCACCCTATCCAGAAAGTTTATAACATAAAGGAAAAACAGTATTGGTGCTATTCTTATATATCTCTTTTTCAGAGATGATGCAACACTGACTTTAGTATTTTCCATAGGGTGTGATAAAATTGTATTATATAAAATGTTGCATGATAACATTTGTCAATATAAGATCATATGCAATAAGCCCCCTATAGTTTTTTATTCAGTAAAACACCGTAATTATTATGGATATTTCAATAATAAAAATGAGATAAAATTATATACTCATAAAATAATATTTATTCATGGATAAATACGTACATTCTGTTCTATCTTCACTGGATTTCCCGTGCCATGATTATTATAAATTCTCTGACAGGCCCACGCCATACGTTATCTCTAAACGTTATGGCTATCCCCCAGTATCCATATATAAGACATGGAAAACCCTGAAAACAAACGGAACCCTCAATGGCTTAATATTACTTCCGGCACTAAATAGAAAATTTTACTATATTATTACAGGAGTTTCATTATCAAATATACATACTATGGAGAATAATCTTGATCACCTATATTTCCTGGAATATTTTTACCTTATTAAAATATATAAAGCCATGCATAAAGGGGTCAAAATATCATGTTCAGATGCTATTTTTGTTTCAATACTTGCTGAGTCTCCTACAAGAGGTTACAGTTCATCAATAATACTGTGCAGTATAATGGGCATCGATTACCAGAATATTATTGATATAAATGGTACCTTAGGAGATACACTCTATACTAGAGATCAGACAAAACTTTTATCATACCTATCATATTCAGACATCTCAACCTTAAGTTTTGCCCGGATATCAGAAGCTATGAACATTTCTGAGAGAAGTGCCAGAAGACAGGTTGATGCTTTATTGCAGCAGGGAAAACTGGATCTTCTACCGGTTATGGACCAGACAAAGATCCCTGAAATAAATACAGCCGCAGCAGTGATTATGAAATCTTCAATAAAAAACAATAAAATAGATGAAATTTCAATTGCACATTCTCCCCTAAAAATATGGGTTAAGGAGAGACCAAGTTTTTACTGTATCTTTTTTATATACAGTACGCTGGAGCATCTCGATGTAATTTCTGAGGAATTATATAAAAATCACATAGATTACTTTCTTTTTATTAGATTTAGAACAGTTTTTAATGCAATGATCAGGGAAAATTTTTTCGATAAATAGGATTCATAGCCATATTTTATGCTGGAAATACTTCAATAGAGATTTTTTGTGTACTATAAAGTTTTATAAATATGCTTTCCAGTTCTGTTTTCATTTATCGTAATGAACTATTTATTAAATATAGATCTCCCGATTTGTATGGATAAGAAAATATTAGCCTGTGGTGATTCGATAAACGAATACTGCCTAAAACTATAATGATCTGTAATAATTTTAAAAGCAATAAAATTTTATTCTACAATTTCATTATACACTTATGGTTGCGAAGGTAACGGAATTTAAAGGACATAAAGTATTGACATTGATGAGCAGTGAGGAAGATAAGTATCCATTTACATTCGGAGTTGCAAAAGCTAAGTTAATTATGAATAATCTCGATGAGATAAAAAAATTTATTGAGGAAAATCAATAACTATAAAATTATGAGGATGTTTATAGCATCACCTGTAAAACTAACCAGAGAAATAGAAGATATTATAAAAGTGCTTTCCGGTAATAAAAATTTGAGGGTCACTGAACCTAATAATTTCCATCTTACATATTTATTTTTAGGTGATGTTAATATAATGGAATCAAACCGGATAACCAGTGAAATGAAGAATATTTCAGGTAAAAAGTTCGGGGCAAAAATTTCAGGCATGACAGCATTTCCGGATATTTATCATCCCAAGGTTATAGCACTTGTTCTGGAAAGCCAGTTTTTTGAGGTTCTTTATAATTCTATATTGAAACGTTTACCAGAATATAAAAATGGTAACAGGGGATTCCTGCCACATATAACCATTGCAAGGGTAAGAAATAGGGGAACGATGCCGTGGATATCCCATATGGTAATTCAAAATGAAACGTTAGGGATAGATCGTATATGCCTTTTTAAAAGCACATTGACACGTGAAGGGCCAATATATGAAAGCATTTATTGCAATGAATTTCATTAATTATTTGATGCCGATACTATACTGAACGTTTATTTCCGCCAGGCAATTAAGTATTTTAACTGTTTGAATTTGTTTCACATATGAAAAAAATTTCGGTTATATTTATTAGTTATCTTGCCATTTAAAAACATGGTATTAGAAAGACTTTATGTAATTCCACACGGTGATGAGATAATAGATATGCCAGATGAGGAAAGCAGGGAGATGCATAACAGGATATTAGATCTAACCCGGGGTGACAGTTCGGATTCAATAATAGTGCTAACCCCGCATGGAATGACTCTTTCCAGCGGGATACCAATAATTAACACCGAAAATCTATACGGTGAATATTCAACAAAGACAGCCAGGTTAGTAAGTAAGCATAAAACTGATAAAGAAATTGTGAGGAATATAGCAGCTGAATTCGGCAAGGAGATGGTGACAGTGAATTTTGCAACCTCCTCTGGACCTCTTTCCGTATTCCCCGAAGATTTCGGAACCATAATACCGTTAACGTTCTTCGGAAATCAGAAAATAAGCATAATATCGCAGCCCAGAATATCTGATACAGAGAAGCTCATGAGGCTTGGAAGAAACATCTGGAATACTGTGGATAGTATGGATATCAAAATCAGTGTTATATTCAGTGCCGATCAGGCACATACACACAGCAAATCTGGACCGTATGGATTTTCCGAATATGCCAAGCTCTATGAAGACAGAATCAGAGGGTATCTCGAGCGCGGTTCCCTGCAGGGGCTGGAAAACATGGAACAGGGCATGGTGGTGGAAGCCAAGCCGGACAGTTACTGGAATATGGTAATTCTCAATGGATTTTTGAAAAGTTCTGGGATGCAGGTCACCCTGGATTATCACTATGTTGAACATTATTTTGGTATGATGCTTGCCCACGGCGTAAAATGAGGTTAATCCTTTTTCCATTACTGAAAGATAAAGAATTTCGGTTTAAATTAATATGACATTTATGTTTTTATCGTCTACCCATTTAGGTAGAATCCAAATTTTTAGTTTAAAATTTGTTTATATTTATATTTTTTAAATCATTTTCCATGAAATGGAAAATATTCAGTAACCATAACCTGTTCCTGAGGATGAGGAAGCATATGTTTTACCTGACATAGATGCCATTGCGGATTTTGCCAATTTCTCTGTTACCGTTAGGGAAGTGCCATGCCATGCCACCACAAATATCATGTTCCCTCTGTATCCGAATGCGGTATTGTTATTTATAACTGTATATAAAAATCCACTATATGATATATTTACAGCATTTGAATCTTTTATATCTGATCCAGCACTGATAAATATGGTTTTATATAATGCCTTTGCCTTAGAGGTTGAATTTGCATGGGCTTCTATAATTGTTACAAATGAAACTGGTGTACCGTTTATCGTTTTATTGAAGTATAAAGTTTCTTCTCTGCTTATATTGGAAGCAGGTCCACTAACTATGACCTTTGACTCATTAAGTTTAGAATTGTTGCCAATGTCAGTGTATATAGAACTTGAGGATGGGAACCCGAAGTGAGGGCTGCTTTCAATCAAATAATATGAGACACCGCCCGCTATAACAACTATAACGATAATTACCACTATAATATATTTGAATTTCCTGTCCATATCACTCAAGAATTTAACCCGAATATAAATAAAAATATTTATTTCAGTTTCTGTAAATAAATTGCATATAAATTTAAATTATATGTCATACTTTATTTTAACCTTGAAGCGGGAGCCTGTATCTTTATAGGGGAGAGAAAACCACTTTGGAAGCATAATAACATAATTAACCTCTGTATAATTGCTGCAGGATATATTATAAAGGAGAGAACATATTTATAGGCTACATAGATTGATCTATATGGTGGAACCATATGAAACTCAAACCAAATCTGGAAAGCTTGAAGAAAGAATTTATGTTGATTCTGGAAAGTTTATAAGATATTCATACAAAGATAAAACCACAGGTAAGGTTACAAAGGATAAAATAATACTTTTAGGTAAGAATCAGACGGCGTATTTCCTCATACCCACAGGGAGTAAGGAACTGGCAATTAAGGCGAAATTTGACCTGAATGCATCGGTTAAAGATGGTGAATCCGTCAAAAAACTTATAGATTTTCTATCAGAG